>NZ_NFJA01000139.1:0-5871 GCF_002159615.1 Bacteroides sp. An279 | reverse complement strand
ACGAAGAACAGGAGCGGAAAGGACCAAAAAATCGCCCAAAGCACACACGAAAACGGATACATCAAGCCAAGAAAAACTTTTTGGAGAAATTCAAAACAGCTTCTTAGAGCCTGTTTCAGTTAGCTTCGTGGCCTATAGCAGTTAGTTGGATTGGCTTATGAATATATCTTCGTTTTTCCGGTTGGGTTGATTGTGTCTTGCAAACTTGGGAATTCTCTCTCAGGGCTGGAAATGCCTCAAAAGCTCATTCCCAATCATCGCACGTAAATTCAAAGCAGTTTCTAAAAAAATGAAGAAATGTGGCAAATGTTCGGGAAATGACGGGAGATATACAGCTTTTTCTTTTATCTTTGCCCTTATTATCAAAAAGAATTATGGTTATGCATCCATTAGAGTTATTCAAATATTGTCCGAAATGCGGGTCGCCTCGTTTCGAGATTCGCAATGCAAAGGCAAAGAAGTGTGCCGATTGCGACTTTGTGTATTATTTTAATCCCAGTGCGGCGACGGTTGCCTTTATCTTGAACCGTCGGAATGAATTGTTGGTGTGCCGGCGTGGGAAGGAGCCTGCCAAAGGGACATTGGACCTTTCGGGCGGTTTCCTAGACATGTACGAAACCGGTGAGGAGGGAGTGGCACGCGAAGTGCTCGAAGAAACCGGTTTGAAAGTGACTGAAGCGATTTATCAGTTCTCGTTGCCCAACACGTATCTGTATTCGGGTTTCTTGGTACATACACTCGACCAGTTTTTCTTGTGTCGGGTAGAAGACGATAGCCGTCTGGAAGCAAAGGACGATGTGGCGGATTCGTTTTGGATGCCTCTTGAGAAAGTCAACCCGGGCGATTTCGGACTCGACTCGGTACGGGAGGGAGTAGCTCGTTTTTTAGCCTCACATAAATCGGAAGGATATGAAGAATAGGAAAAAGAAGGTGTGGATGGCAGGAGCCTTGTGTGTGTTGCCGTGGATGGCATTTGCCCAGCAGACCGAACTGCTCACCGGGCCGTCACGCTTGTACGACGAAGCGAAGGAGTTGTTCCTTCGGCACGATTATGCCGCCGCGCGGCAGGCACTGACACATTATTTGCGGCAAGAGCCTCAGACAACTTTTGACGAAGAGGTGGCTTATATGCTGGCTTGTACTTCGTATGAACTTGGCAAACCCGACCGTATCAGCCAGTTGGAGACATACATTGCCCGTTATCCGGATTCACGCTATTTGAATCGTGTGTATGCTTTATTAGGCTCTGCCTGTTTCTTCGACGGGAATTACCGGAAAGCCATTGCTTGTTTCAAGAAGTGCGATATCCATTTGCTTGCCGATTCCGAACGTGATGAATCTTTGATGCGTTTGGGAACGGCTTGCCTGAAAGAGGGGGACTTGAAAGAAGCGGCACTCTGGTTTGCCGTATTGAAAGACGTGAGCAGCGAATATCGCACAGATGCGGTTTACCAACTTGCTTATATCGACTATGCACGGGGGCAATACGATACGGCACTGGAGGGCTTTCGTATTGCCGGAACCAGTGAGAAATATGCTCCTTATACTCCTTATTATATAGCCGACATTTATTTGCAACGGAATGATTATGGAAGGGCTGGGAAAATGGCAGATATGTACCTGGAGGCTTATCCCCGTCACGAATATGCCCGGTTGATGCAACGTGTCAAAGGGGAGGCTTGTTATGGGATGGGACGTTATGCCGAGGCTGTAAAGCCTTTGGAAATATATAGTCAGAGCCAGGAAGGGAAGTACGACAGGAAAGCCTGGTATGAACTGGGTATGAGTTATTACCAGACGGGGGTGTATTCGAAAGCGGTAGAAGCCCTTGGGAAAACAGTCGGCACTGCAGATGCACTGGCACAAAACGCCTATTTACACAGTGGGCTATCGTTTCTTCAATTGAAAGACCGGACGCGTGCCCGTATGGCTTTCGAACAAGCTTCGGCAATGACGTTCAATCGTAATGTGCAGGAACAGGCTTTGTATAATTACGCGCTTTGCATCCACGAGACTTCTTATTCGCCTTTTGCCGAGTCGGTGACGGTGTTCGAGCGGTTCTTGAACGAGTTTCCCAATTCTGTTTATACGGACAAGGTGAACGATTATCTGATAGAAGTGTATATGAACACTCGCAGCTATCAGGCAGCTTTGCAATCCATTGCCAAAATCAGTCATCCGGGTGCCCGCATTCTCGAAGCCAAGCAGAAACTGCTGTTCCGTGTCGGGACACAGGCGTTTGCCCAGGCTGCTTTCGAAAATGCCATCGAATATTTTAGCCGTTCCATTGAGTTGGGACGTTATAACCAGCAGACGCTGGCAGATGCCTATTATTGGCGGGGCGAATCGAAATACCGGATGGAGAATTACGGGCAGGCTGCTGCCGATTACCGGCTTTATCTGGAATACACTCCTGACCGTACGGGTGATGAGTACGCGCTTGCTTTATACAATCTGGGCTATGTCGCTTTCAAACAGAAACAATACGAGCAGGCACTCGGATGGTTTACCCGCTGCTCGCAAGTGCAGGCAAAGGACCGCAAGGTAGCGGCTGACGTGTATAACCGGATGGGAGATTGTAATTTCCATTCCCGGCGTTTCGAAGAGGCGGAAGCTCTTTATGCGCAAGCCTTGGCGACTGACCCCGGTCTGGGTGATTATTCGCTTTTCCAGGAGGCTTTCGTGAAAGGTCTGCAACGGGACTATAGCGGGAAAGTACAAACCCTGAACCGCTTGCTGACCGACTATCCGGCTTCGACGTACATCGATGATGCCTTGTACGAGCAGGGACGGGCTTTCGTGCAGCAAGAGAGTAACGCTGCCGCCATCGAACGTTATCAGGTGTTGCTTCAACGTTTTCCCGACAGTCCTCTTTCGCGCAAAGCTGCCAACGAAATCGGATTGCTCTATTATCAGGAAGACAAGTATCCCGAAGCCATCGCCGCCTACAAGAAAGTGATAGCTGACTATCCGGGAAGCGAGGAGGCACGTTTGGCGCAACGTGACTTGAAATCGATTTATATTGATCTGAATAAGGTGGACGATTACTTGAACTTTGTGGCTACCCTTCCGGGAGGGGGGAACTTCGATGTGAACGAGCGTGATTCGCTCACCTACACTGCTGCCGAACGAGTCTATATGCGTGGCGAGACGGCTGAGGCGAAAGTCAGTTTCACCCGCTATCTCCAGTCGTTTCCACAAGGAGCATTCAGTGTCAATGCAGTGTATTATCTGGGCGTGATAGCTTATGGCGAGAAGAATTATGCCGAAGCGTCCACGTATTTGGATAAGGTACTTGATTACCCCGATAATCCTTTCTCGGGTGAGGCTATGAAACTTTCTGCCGGCATTGCTTTCCAAAACAAGGATTACGGAAAGGCGCTTGGCTTGTACAAGCGGATGGCAGACCGTGTCGTTTCGCAAGAAGAACGGATGGAAGCTTTGCAACACGCGTTGGAATGTGCCCGTTTGAGTGGAGACGCAGAGGAGACTATCGGGATGGCGTCGGTGTTGCTTGCACAGAGCAAGCTGACTCCCGAATTGGCTAACGAAGCTCGCTATGCGCGTGCAAAGGCACGGTTGGGTAAAGGCGAATCCCGTGAGGCTGTGGATGACCTTGCAGAACTGGCTAAAGATACGCGTAACGTTTATGGAGCCGAAGCCAAGTATCTGCTTGCGCAGTTGTATTTTGATGCCGGTGAAACCGAAAAGGCAGAAAAAGAAGTGCTCGGATATATAGAGGTGAGTACGCCTCATACGTATTGGCTGGCCCGAAGCTTTGTGCTCTTATCAGACATTTATGTGAAGATGGGGCGTAATCTGGATGCAAAGCAGTATCTTTTATCTTTGAAACAGAACTATCAGGAGCAAGATGATATCCAGGAGATGATAGAAACCCGTTTGGCACAACTGAATAAAAAATGAGAAGTTAAGGTGATGAAATCAATGATAGCAACAATCGGGCTGAGCTGTCTGTGTATGGCGGCCAATGCCCAACAACACGCTGCTGATTCGGCACTGAATCGCACGGTAGTGGTGGAAAACCAATACAATCCCGAAGTGATGGATGCATTTAAGGTTAATGTCTTGCCCAAAGTGGAAGAGCCGGCTCTTCCCAAACAGCATATCGATTATGCCACTGCGCTCCATCCTTTCTCCAACTGGAATTTTACCCCTTTGCAGGCGATGACCAGTGAGGAGAAGCAGCGTGAAGTACCACGCGGATACTTGCGTGCAAGCTATGGCTCACGCAATAATGTTGATGCACGTTTTTCGTATTTGTGGGATATTTCCCGCCGTGATTTCCTGCATGTGGATGCATCGCTTTATGGAATGAACGGTGATGTGCCTTCTGTTATAACCGAAGCAGACGACTGGAAATCACGTTTCTATCGCACGGATGCTTCGTTGGGGTACCGTCACGATTTCCGTAAGGTTTCTTTGGCATTGGGCGGTTCTTTTGCTTCGCAAGTGTTCAACTATATGCCTGTTTGGGGAATAGAGGATGTTGATTATTCGCTTTCCTCTCATCAACGCTATACGTTGGGTGAAGGGTATCTGCGTGTGGCATCAGTTGAAGGAAAACTTCCAGTGGAATTTTCGTTTCAGACAGGATTACGCAGTTTTAGTCGGGCGTACGACTCGCCATGGATGGGAAGCGGCTCGGAAAACATTTTCCATACCGAAGGTTTCGTGTCGGGCAATATCGATGAAAGGCAGCGTGTCGGCATCGGTTTTGCAATGGATAACCTGATTCACGATGTGGACCAGACCGATTATACCTTGCTTTGCATCAATCCGCATTATACGTTCGGGAGCAAACACATACAGCTTCGTGCAGGGATGCATGTAGATATGCAGTTCGGTCATGACGGCCGGCTGATGCTATCGCCCGATGTGAAATTCGACTTTCTCTTCGCCCGTTCTTATCGCTTCTACCTGCAAGCCACAGGGGGTACACGTCTGAATGATTTCCGCGGCTTGAACGAACAGTCACCCTACTGGATACAGGCTGAGCAGATGCAGACTTCTTACACGCCAGTTGATGTGCAGGCAGGTGTGCAAGGAGCACCCATGCCGGGGTTGGGATTCCGCCTCTTCGGAGGTTATCGTGTGGTGAAGGACGAGATATTCAGGTTGCCGGGTATGTTGGAGGAACCTTATCCCTATGTCTATACGTTTTTGGCACAAGATAAGGCGAAGGTAGGCTATGGTGGTGCATGGCTGGCGTACCAGTATAAGGATTGGCTGGACATTTCGGCACAGGGCACGTATTATGGATGGGACGTGAAGGAAGACAGAGAGGTATTGCTTTATCTCAAGCCGAAATTTGCCTTTGATGCTTCTGTACGTGCAAAATTGTACAAAGACTTGTGGATCAAGGCACATTACCGTTTCGAGCAACGTGCCGACATGAAGGAGATGGAAACAGCCGATGATGTGAACAGTTTGTCATTGGGGGCAGGTTATGCATTCTTCGGCAGGCTGAATGTGTTCGTTTCTCTCAATAATCTGTTGAACCGTACTTATCTTGCTGAAACGGGTTATCCCGTACAGGGCTTTTATGCCACAGCAGGATTGAGCGTGCGCTTCTGATTGGGTTGCGTTATCAATCCAGACAGCTTCCTTTTATGGTTTCCATATCAAAACCGTACGTTCTTGATATGGAAACCGTATGTTTTCGATATGGAAACCGTACGGTTTCCATATGGAGAACGTAAAAGGAAGACAGTTTGAAACAGAAACTGAACCTTTCAATCATAAGAGTTTATGTAATTTAGATTTGTTATATATCGCGCATACGCGTACCTTTGCAACATGAATTACCATGACCATAAAGACAACAGCAAAAGTTTCCGTGCCTTGACGGGA
>NZ_NFJA01000138.1:0-5947 GCF_002159615.1 Bacteroides sp. An279 | reverse complement strand
ACGAAGAACAGGAGCGAAAAGGACCAAAAAATCGCCCAAAGCACACACGAAAACGGATACATCAAGCCAAGAAAAACTTTTTGGAGAAATTCAAAACAGCTTCTTAGTATCACTTAAACAACAATGGTGCAAAGCGATAAAGACTTTCACGCCAAACCGGCCATGTATGCCCACCCGGCGTTTCGAAATATGTATACCGAATGCCTATCTCATCGAAACGCTTCAACATTGCCTGACAATTCTGATAAGCAATGTCTTCTTTTCCGCCCATCGAAAACCAGAACTGCTTAAAGCCCTTGTTAAACTCATCCTTATGTGCTTTCAATTTCTCATAATATTTTTCGGTTTCATGTGCCGGCATACCGTGGCGCGACTGTACCCACCAGCCAGAACTGAATACGCCTATATAAGAAAAACACTCCGGATGGGTAATGCATGCATTCAAAGTCTGGATACCTCCCATTGACAAACCTGCCAACGCCCGGCTATCTTTGTCAGCCTTTACCCGGTACGTTTTTTCCACAAACGGAATGCAGTCGTTGAACAGTTCCGAATTAAAATCTTTGGTATTACCGTCCAGCATAACGATAATCATCGGAACAGCCTCGCCTCTGGCTATCAGATTATCCAGAATAATATCCGTCAATCCCTGTTGCGACCAGCCACGTTCATCCTCTCCTCCGCCATGTTGCAAATAAAGCACCGGATAGGATACAGAAGACTTTTCATAGCAAGGAGGTGTATAAACAAACATCCTTCGCCATGCATTTGCCGTTTTCGAGAAATACCGCTTCATCCGAATCTCGCCATGAGGTACATCTGCTAAAGAAAAACGAGTGTCACCTTCAGGATAAGGAATCTCTATACCGCTGGTCATCATACTACATCCATAGAAAGACTCGCTTGCAGGGTCTGCCACCGGCACTCCATCAATTACCAGAAAATAATAATGGAAACCCGGACCTAAAGGTTCTGTTGTACAGGTCCACTCCCCGTTTTCGTCCCGCACCATATCATATTTCTTTCCTAAATCTATCTGCACACTCTTTGCATGCGGTGCCTTGACTTTAAAAGAAGCACGATGGTCGGCTGAGATACGAGGATACTGAGAGGCACGTACACTCAACACTGAACGTTCGCCCCCTGAGACGCTCCTGTCTTGGGCAGATAAGGTCATTGCAACTGCCAGCAACAAAGATACAAGTAAAGTTTTCATCATTTGTCAGACTTAAAGATTAAAGGCAAAAATTCATTCAGGCATCTGCGCCATGTCAACCATTCGTGATGCGTTCCGGGAGATTCATAATACGTATTTTTAATACCTATGGCACTCAGTTTCTCACTCAGCTCCCTGCTGCCCATATTTTCTTCCGAACCCATCCCGATGAACAATGTATGTACCTTGCGGTTGAAAGCATCGGCATCGGCAAACACTCCATTATATACCTTACGCATATCTGCTTCCGGAGGCAAAAAAATGGCACCGCTGAAAGCCCCGATATAAGCAAACTTGTCCAAATGTGCCAAAGTGGTCTGGAAAGTCTGGTGTCCTCCCCACGACAAGCCCGCCATGGCACGGTTATCACGGTCGGTCAATGTACGGAAAGTCTTGTCGATGTAAGGAATAATATCTTCCAGCAAAATCGGAGTGAATGATGCCCCGAATTCTTCACGCGACTCTCCTGGTCTGGCTCCATGTATATAACCACAATTTCCATAATCCATTACCACTATCATCGGCACACATTTTCCAGCAGCTATCTGATTATCGAGGATATCAGCCATTTTCCCCTGCCGGCTCCAGCCACGTTCGTCCTCGCCCATTCCATGCTGCAGGTACAATACCGGATAACGGCGGGAAGCATCTGTCTCATAATTTGCCGGAGTATAGACAAAGCATCTGCGCTCTTTCTGTTCGACGGAAGAATAATAATGGCATTCGCGTACCTGCCCATGAGGGACAGACTGGTCATACGTATAATAAGCAGCTGCCTCGGGCGATTCGGGGATTTCGATGCCGCTTGCCATCTTGCCACACCCGAAAAAAGTCTCACTTGCCGGGTCATTGACGGCTACTCCGTCTACCAACAAGAAATAATAGTGGAAACCTACTACCAGCGGGTCTGTGGTCACACTCCACACTCCATCCGGATTTTTCGTCATCGGCCATTTTTTCCCACAGATATCCACCTGGACATTTCGGGCTTCAGGAGCATCCAGACGGAAAGTAGCCCTTGATGAGGCATCTACACACGGATAGTCCGCTTCAGGGATATTCGTTTGTGCCGGTGTACCTTCCGGCAAAGTTTGAGCTGTTACTGCCGACCATGCCCCAATGCATGCCAGCATAATCGATAATTTCTTCATATTCATATCTTCCAATCATTTAGAAAGGTTGCTTACTCCTTTTTTAGTCTGTTCCACCACTCTTATGGTGCCGTCCGAATTGTAGAACAACTCTTCTACACACACACTTCTACGCCCTATGGCACCCTCATGTCCTCCCAGCGTAAGCGTGGCATTGTGATAGAACAGATACCATTTCCCTTTAAACTCAACGATTCCCGGATGAATGGTAAAACTGTTTTCCGCCATTCCGGTCACTTCCCCCTGATAAGTCCACGGACCGGCAACCGAAGGTGCAGTAGCATACGAAACGACTTCCCTGTCAACCCCCATCGAAGCATAAGTAAGATAATAGAGGTCTCCATGCTTATGCAACCACGGTCCTTCCACATATTTCGGCAAATCTACCACTTGAATCTCGCCGTCAAGCTCTGTCATATTCGGTTTCAGCCTGGCAAGGAAACATGTGCCGTTTCCCCAGCACATCCATGCCTGACCCTCTCCGTCAATCAAAACAGTAGGGTCGATATCATTCCACCAGCCGCGTGCCCCATTGGAAGTCATGGTATCACATACCAGAGGTTTGCCGATAGCATCTTTGAAAGGACCGGTAGGCGAATCACCTACGGCTACCCCTATTGCCTTTCCTACATAAGGCTCTCCTCCCTGCACGGTGGTATAATAATAGAATTTACCATTTTTTTCTATCACCTGAGAAGCCCATGCCTCACCTACCGCCCAACTGAAATCGGTAGGTTTCAATACCGAACCATAATCGGTCCATGTCTGCATATCCGTCGTAGAATAACACAGCCACTCTGTGATGTTAAATTCCTTTCCACCCGAAGCGGTATCCTGCCCTTCATAATACTCATCATGCCCTACATACAGGAAAAGAGTATCGTTATACACCATCGGAGCAGGGTCTGCCGTAAACTTATCCGTTATCAACGGATTACCCATGTTCTGAAAAACAGGAAATCCTTCCTGGGTCTTTTGCTGCGCACAACCGGCAAGCAACAAAATTCCTACTGCTACCAATAATTTTCTCATAAGCATCTCTATTTTTTAATTGAATATCCACAAACATCCCATGCAGGGGCGTACCGCATATGCCCGGATGCGTCCACTTATCCACGCGGCTGCCTTCGGACTGCAACGTCCTGCAACACTTTTTTCGTGAAACAAACATACAAAAAAACCGAACAGATACGGTATTTTCCGGACGTGGATTTTTATCATTTTTAAAATAATCCTCCCAAAAAGAAGATTTCTCCTCCTTTGCGCCCCGATGCAGAAGCAAATATACCACCTTCCGTGCGCAGATATATCCAGCCGCCGGCAAGAATACTTGCGTATGCAGATGAGAATAATTACCTTTGCACACAATTTCCAATTACAAAGATATAACATAATAATGGAAGATACCAAACACATCCACATCAGCGACTACAACTATCCGCTCCCCGAAGAACGCATCGCTAAGTTTCCGCTTCCGGTGCGCGACCAATCGAAACTGCTGGTGTACCGCAACGGGAATATCAATGAAACCCGATTCACCTCCTTACCCGACTACATCGAACCGGGCATGCTGATGGTATTCAACAATACCAAAGTCATTCAGGCACGGCTGCACTTCCGGAAAGAGACCGGTGCCTTGATAGAAATATTTTGTCTGGAACCCATCCAACCTAACGATTATGCACTGAACTTCCAGCAAACCGGACACGTAGCATGGCTTTGCATGATAGGCAATCTGAAAAAATGGAAAGAAGGTGTCTTGTCGCGCCAAATGACCATAAAAGGGCAAAACGTCATCCTGACTGCTTCACGCGGCGAAGCACGGGGCACCAGCCATTGGATAGACTTTAAGTGGAATAATCCAAACGTGACATTTGCCGACATTCTGGAAGTATTCGGCGAACTGCCCATTCCTCCTTATTTAAATAGGGAAACCCAGGAAAGCGACAAAGTGACCTATCAGACGGTATATTCAAAGGTAAAAGGTTCGGTAGCTGCACCTACGGCAGGACTACATTTCACCCAACGGGTACTGGATGCCCTGAAAGCCAAAGGAGTCGACCTCGAAGAAGTGACGCTTCATGTGGGAGCCGGTACTTTCAAGCCTGTAAAAAGCGAAGAAATATCGGGACACGAAATGCATACCGAATATATTTCGGTATCAAGGCACACCATCGGACAGCTCATTGCACACCAAGGGAAAGCCATAGCCGTAGGTACCACATCGGTACGTACACTGGAGAGTCTATATTATATAGGTGTAACCCTCCACCAGCATCCGGACGCAAATGATGCCGACTTGCATGTAAAACAATGGCAACCTTACGAAACGCATCCTACCCTTACTCCGGTAGAAGCATTGCAATGCATCCTCGACTATATGGACCGGCACGGACTGGAGGCACTTCACACCAGCACCCAGATTATCATCGCTCCGGGCTACGAATATAAAATAGTGAAACGTATGGTAACCAACTTCCACCAGCCCCAAAGCACATTGCTGCTCTTGGTCTCGGCATTCGTGAAAGGCGATTGGCACCGCATTTATGATTATGCCCTGTCACACGATTTCCGATTTCTAAGTTATGGCGATTCGTCTTTGCTTATAAACGAATAACAGGCATGCCAGTTATTCCGGCATTACCTGCCAAGTTGACAGTTTGTTTCAATCCGGCAACAAAAGGCACATTTATTTTTTGACGCAAGTCAAGAAATAGACATTTTACCCTATTTTCATCCCACTATCCGCGCTTCTTTTGAACAGAAGGCATTACATTTGTGTTGTAAAACATAGATCACAACATAAAACAGATTAACTAAACAGAAAGGATAACATTATGAAAAGGGTAAAAAGTTTGTTGAAAGAAATCAAGAAGAATCTGGAATGGAGTGCAAATGCCATCTATGGACAAAGCGACCGTTTCCGGTTCTGATGAAAAATGAATTGAAAGTAAAAGTGCTTATAAAAACGGGTAACCATTCAATGGGTTTACCCGT
This sequence comes from Bacteroides sp. An279, assembly GCF_002159615.1. NCBI lineage: Bacteria > Pseudomonadati > Bacteroidota > Bacteroidia > Bacteroidales > Bacteroidaceae > Bacteroides > Bacteroides sp. An279. The sequence continues at coordinate 583 of NZ_NFJA01000138.1, read as the reverse complement.
TTTTTTTGTACGATAACAACATATCCCCGATTGTCTTCTTCCCGGTATCCGTACTGCCATTATCGGAAGACACATGTATTTCACGGTTAAACTAAGCCCAAAAAGACAAACCAAAAGACAAACACGAAAAATATTTTTACTGGCTGCTTGGACAAAAGCGTTAATTGTGTATCTTTGTTTCGTGAACTAATCGCAAAACAATGAAAAGAAGATACACCTCTCTCTGTCAATTCATTTTCTTTGTGCTTTTGCAGGAAGGCAAAAGTAATCTTCCTTATCGTCTTTATTTGTTGGTTTGCGGAGAGCAGTTTACCACGTTGCACTATTTCAAAAAACTATTTGCCGGATGCGATACAAACACGTATCAGCATTATTGCTCGATGTATGAAAAAAGCAATCATGTGCCGTTGCAGTTGCCTAAAGGATATTGTGTGAAACTGACAGACGATAAGAACAGGTTAACAGGAGAGTTGGTTAAGAAGCTGTTTTGAATTTATCGTGCGATGATTTGGGATGAGTTTTTGAGGCATTTCCGCTTCTGTGATGAGGAAGATAGCGGGCTATCTGACGAAGAACAGGAGCG
>NZ_NFJA01000137.1:0-6019 GCF_002159615.1 Bacteroides sp. An279 | reverse complement strand
GCTCCTGTTCTTCGTCAGATAGCCCGCTATCTTCCTCATCACAGAAGCGAAAATGCCTCAAAAACTCATCCCAAATCATCGCACGATAAATTCAAAACAGCTTCTGAATATTAGACCACGAGGAAAGGAAATGCCGTATGCCAAAGTAAGTGTAAGGAGGCTGAATGTGAAATATTGAACATTTTTCATTCGTGGAGGATAAGCGTTGTCAACGGATAATGTGCGATATTTGCATTGTAAAAAGGAAGATGGTTTATGATTAGAATAGGAATTGATATAGGTTCTACTACGGTCAAAGTTGTGGCTTTGGATGAAACGGATCGGATATTGTTTTCGAAATATGAAAGACATCATGCCCGTGCAAAAGAAATTTTAATCATCCTTTTGCAGGAATTGCAGGCAAAGGTCGGGGATAGGGAAATCAGGCTAAAGATAACAGGTTCGGTAGGCATGGGATTTGCAGAACGCTATGCTTTTGATTTCATTCAGGAAGTTGTAGCGGCCACCAAAGCCATTCACCACGATTATTCCCAGACTGCTTCGATGGTTGATATAGGAGGTGAAGACGCGAAAGTGGTGTTTTTTAAGGAAGGGAAAGCTGCAGATTTACGTATGAACGGCAATTGTGCCGGAGGTACAGGAGCTTTTATCGACCAGATGGCTGTATTGTTGGGAGTAAGCATCGATGAGTTGAACGAACTGGCTTTGCAGGCTGTACGTATTTATCCCATAGCCTCACGTTGTGGAGTGTTTTGTAAGACCGATATTCAGAATCTGATAGCTAAGAATGTGAATCGTGCCGACATAGCTGCATCAATTTTTCATGCGGTGGCGGTACAGACAGTCGTTACATTGGCACATGGATGTACCATTGTTGCTCCGGTTTTGTTTTGTGGAGGACCGCTTACCTTTATTCCGGCTCTTCGGAAAGCTTTCACAGAATACCTTTCACTTTCTGAAAGCGATGTAATATTGCCCGAAAATGGAACACTATTGCCGGCATTGGGGGCTGCATTGGCGTGCGGGGAACAGGAAACACTTTACATGCTATCTTCGTTGATAGCCCGCTTGGACAAAAAACTGCCGGATGAGGCATCTGCTCATTCGCATCTGGTACCTGTTTTTGCCGATAACGAGGCATATATTCGATGGAAAGCGCGTATTTCCAGCCATGCTGTGAGGCGTTCCGAATTGCCTGTAGGAAATTTGGATGTTTTTATGGGTATTGATTCCGGATCTACTACTACGAAGATTGTTGTGACCGATTCGGATTTCCGGGTTTTATATTCCTACTATTCTCCTAATAAAGGCAATCCGATACAAGCTGTAGAAAACGGATTGAAAGAATTGCAGCGTATGTGCGCCGAACGGCATACCGTGTTACATATCAAAGGCGGATGTTCTACAGGCTATGGAGAAGATCTTATCAAAGCTGCCTTTAACCTGGAGCATGGCATTGTGGAGACCATTGCCCATTATTTGGCAGCACATTACCTGAATCCGGATGTATCGTTTATTCTTGATATAGGCGGACAGGATATGAAAGCCATCTTTGTGAATAATGGTGTTATTGACCGTATTGAAATCAATGAAGCCTGTTCGTCGGGGTGTGGCTCGTTTATCGAGACATTTGCTTGTACACTGGGATATTCTTTGGAGGACTTTTCTGATGCTGCTTGTCTGTCTGGTTCTCCTTGTGATTTGGGAACCCGATGTACGGTATTTATGAATTCTAAAGTGAAACAGGCACTCCGCGAAGGAGCAACGGTGGGTGATATAGCTGCTGGTCTTGCCTATTCGGTCGTGAAGAATTGTCTTTATAAAGTGCTGAAATTGAAAGATACTTCAGCATTGGGGGGGCACATTGTGGTACAGGGGGGCACGATGCGGAATGATGCTATAGTGCGTGCCCTGGAACTGTTGACAGATGCCGAGGTGACCCGCTGCGACATGCCCGAATTGATGGGAGCTTTGGGGTGTGCCTGGTACGCTTCACGGCATCCGGCAGTATCATCTGTTACGTTGGAAGATATGCTTGCGAAGGCTTCCTATACATCTCGTCTGTTGCATTGCAAAGGATGCGACAATCAGTGTCTGGTCATTCGGTATCAATTTGACAATGGGGCACAGTATTATTCTGGAAACCGGTGTGAAAAAGTTTTTACCAATCAGGGAACCGATGCGGTCGGGAAGGGGATGGACGCTTACGAGTATAAGAGTGCCTTGCTTTTCAATCGTACATCCGATGTGGTTTGTCCCAGGCTGAAAATAGGAATTCCCCGCTGCCTGAACATGTACGAAGAATATCCGTTTTGGCATGCTTTGTTTGCAGCTTGTGGGATGCAGGTCTGTTTGTCCGATGTTTCCAATTATTCCCGGTACGAAGCAAGTGCCTGTATGGTGATGTCCGATAATATTTGTTTTCCTGCCAAACTGGTACACAGCCATATCCAGAACCTGATAGACAAGCAGGTCGACCGGATTTTCATGCCGTTTGTGGTATACGAAGGACAAGAAGATGGGCAAAATAGTTACAATTGCCCGATTGTGACCGGCTATTCGGCAGTAATACATAGTGTACAGGATACTTCTGTGCCGGTAGATTCTCCCGTTATCGGTTTCAAGGACCGGAAGCTGTTGTTTATACAGTGCCAGAATTACCTCCGTAGTCTGCAAGTAGACGACCGTACTATCAGACAGGCTTTCGAGGCTGCTGTACAGGCACAAGATGCCTATATCCGTCAGTTGGTTGCCTACAATGAGGAGGTTTACCGTCAGGCAAAGGAGAAACATGCTTTGACCATTCTGCTTGCCGGCCGTCCTTATCATACGGATGAATTGATACAACATAAAGTTTCCGGAATGCTTGCCGGCATGGGTATCTATGTCATTACCGATGATATAGTGAGGCACAGTAACATAAAGGCTTGCGATGTACATTTTTTGGCGCAATGGTCTTTCCCCAACCGGATATTGGCTGCTGCCGAATGGGCTTCTGCACATACAGATGTACAATTCGTGCAGTTCACTTCATTTGGATGTGGTCCTGACGCTTTCCTTACCGATGAAGTGCGAAACCTGTTGGCACGTCATCATAAGGTATTGACATTGCTCAAACTGGATGATATCAATAATGTCGGTTCGATGAAGCTGCGCATCCGTTCGTTGATAGAAAGTCTGAAGTTGGCTGGAAATGAGACCGGAAAGAAACTTCCGGAAGAACCTTTTCAAACGACTCCTGTGTTTACAGACGAGTGCCGGAAACGTAAGATACTGATTCCTTTCTTTACGCCTTTCCTTTCTCCCTTGATTCCGGCAGTAATGAAGGTGGCTGGATACGATGTCGAAAATTTGCCGTTGAGCGATACCGAGTCATGCGAATGGGGATTGAAATATGCCAATAATGAGGTGTGTTATCCGGCTACACTGATAGTAGGTGATGTAATCAAGGCATTCAAAAGTGGAAAATACGACCCACATCACACGGCGATTGCCATGACACAGACAGGAGGGCAGTGCCGGGCAAGCAATTATGTCGGGCTTATCAGGAAAGCATTGGTAGAGGCTGGATATACAGACGTACCGGTGGTGTCGTTCACTTTTGGCAATGCCATAGAGAACCGTCAGCCCGGATTCAAAATCAACTGGTTCAAGTTATTGCCTGTGGCAATGTATGCTATTCTTTATACCGACTGCATTGCCAAGTTTTATTATGCTTCGGTGGTGCGTGAGCGGAAGCCGGGCGAAGCTGCACGTCTGAGCACATTGTATTTGAATGCCGGGACACAGTTCATTTTGGACGGTAAGGCAGAGGATTTGCTGTGTTATCTTTCGTTGGCTGCCAATGATTTCAATCAGATTTGCAGCGATGAAGAACGCCCGAAAGTGGGTGTGGTGGGAGAGATTTTCCTGAAGTTTAATCCTTTTGCACAAAGGCATATTGTCGATTGGCTGATCGAACGCCGTATTGAAGTTGTCCCTCCACTGTTGCTTGATTTCTTTATGCAGAGTTTTGTCAACAGCAGGTCAGACGAAGAAGAACATCTGACGCGCAAGTCTTTGTTCCGGTTCATACATGGACTGGCGTATGCACATATCCGCAAGCAGATAGAAAAGGTTAACCGTACGGCTGCCAAGTTCCGTTATTATACACCTTTCGAAGATATATTTGCCGAGGCGGAAGAGGCACGCCGGGTGATAACGCTCAGTGCGCAGTTTGGTGAAGGCTGGTTGCTTCCAGCCGAAGTGATGTCGTGCGCCCGTAGAGGAGTGGACAATGTCATCAGTCTGCAACCTTTCGGCTGTATTGCCAATCACATCGTATCGAAAGGTATCGAAAAACGGATGAAGCGTTTCTTCCCCGATTTGAATCTGTTATCGCTCGATTTCGATAGTGGTGTAAGCGATGTAAACATCATCAACCGTTTGCTGCTGTTCATCGATAATTTGAAATAGTTGACAAGGATTTAGGTAACGAGTTGACAAGTTGACGAGTTGACAAGTTTTTTAGGTGACAAGCTAACGAATTGGTGGAATGTCGGATATTGTTGGCAAAACTATTCAGGGCCTTGTCACCTTGTTAACTCGTCACCGCGTCAACTGATTCATCGGCTGGTGGGGAGCGAAAACTCCTGCCAGTCGTATTCATTACCTTCGTAGTCGGCTATAGCAATGTGAATAAGCACTTTGCCGTCTTTCAAACGTTTCCCTCCTTTCAGGTGGGCGGTATATTTGATGCCGTCGTGTGGGGCAATCTGTTCTATCATCACCGATGGTGATATGTATATGCGCTTGTTGTCGGTCTGTACAATCGGTACGGCATTGTATACCGTCTCTTGGCTGGTATTGATGATTTCGAAGATGACTTTGCTTCCCTCTTCCGCCTGGATGATGTGGTCACGGTTTTCATCAATGAAACGGATGTTACGTATTTGCAGATAGCTTACGCTTGACGGTGCGTCTTGCGGGTGTGGGGCATAGTCATGGTTCTCTTCTACCACGTAACCCTGCTGCGCTTTACGTTCTTGTGCCGAGCTGATGGCTCCTCCGATAGCGGCTCCTGCCAAGGTGCCTACCAGTGTGCCGATAGCCGAACCCCGATAACCTCCGTCCCAGTGCCGGTTGCTTCCTACCAGTCCTCCTATGGCTCCGCCTACGTTTCCTCCTATCGAAGCTCCAGCCAGAGTGGAAGTAGTCTGATATGCGCTTCCACATCCGCATAGGACAAGGGTTGCCAAGCTTAAAGCAATCATCTTCTGTTTCATATTTTCGGATTTTAGATTCTTCCTCGACAAATATACGAAATTTTCCTGTAATGCAGTGCTTTTATGGCACCTGAAAAGTAATATATACTGCATCTGCCGATGAAGTTATCTTCTCCGGCAGTTTCAGTGCACTGAAACTGCGGATGCAGTATATATTACTTTCCGTAGGTATTTATGGTCAATCGAAAAAGGAAGGCATGTGTTTTGACGAACATAAGTGAGTTGCCCGTTTAACATAAGTGAGTCGGGTGATTTACATAAGTGAGTCAGGCGTATCACTTATGTTCGTTTACGGGGGCTCTTGGTTGCGTGTCTTTTCCTGATTTCGATAGATACTTTTCAAAATAGATAGTTAGACGAGATAAGACTAAGGACTTATAACGCATCATAATAAGCCAAATCACTTATTTCCCCGTTTTATAAGTCAATTAGCTTATAATGTTTTGGCCGGTAGAGATATTATTTATTGAATTCCGCAATGAGCCAATGTAAGGGCGGGGTTCGCCCGTCCGTATTCGCCTGCGTGGATGTATTCGGGCAGGCAAACCCTGCCCCTACAAGTTAATTGGCAAGATGCGGACATTCATAAAAATTTAAAAGATTCTGTGTACCTGTGTCTTCTGTGGTGAATCCCGATCCGCATCATCTTATTTGCTGAATGTCACATTTTCTACATGTTCGCCGATGAAAATCCGTGCCATATCGCCTGTTTTGTACCATGCAGGTTTGCCGGGCATGTCGTCGGAGATAACCGT
>NZ_NFJA01000136.1:0-6155 GCF_002159615.1 Bacteroides sp. An279 | reverse complement strand
GACACCTTTCCCTCTCGGTTCAGTTCAATCAGCGCCTTATACATGCCCAATGGGGAAGAGCCCGTAGGCAAGCCCAATACAAAAGGACGTTCGGAAGATGGCTGGAACTGATTGATTCTTTGGGCTACATAATTAGCTGCCCATTCGGAAAGAGCCTGATAATCTGATTCAATAATTACTCTCATCGTATTTCTTTTATTAAGGATAATTCACAACTATATGTTCATTTCTTTTCGGCTAATGCTTCCGATGCAGCCAAACCGTTTCCTTCCTTGATGTCCAGATAACGCTTCATCGCTTCCAGGTAATAATAATCGGCATAGTTAAGAGGCGTATCAATTTCCGAGCCGTGCGGCAAAGAACCGGTAGAATGCATCAGGACGAAACCTTTGTTAGTGCCTTTTTGCGCCAGATAATCTTTGCCCGACAAGCTTTCCAATTGTTTCTGCGCATAATCGAAATACCTTTCTCCATCGGGCACCATCGTACTCAGTTCTAAAAATGCCGAAGCGATGACCGCAGCTGCCGAAGCATCACGCGGCGTATCTTTCTCTACTGGCGCATCGAAATCCCAATACGGAACCAAATCGCTGGTGTTCACCCGTTTCATAATCATATCTGCTACCTTGACCGCCTGATTCAAGAACACGGTATCTTTGGTTTCCCGATAACAGGACGTATATCCATATACCGCCCAACCTTGTCCACGTGCCCATGCCGATTCATCGTTCTTGCCCTGATGAGTCATCCGGTATTGCACGGTACCGTCGTCGTTATAGCTTACCAAGTGATACGATGTATAGTCGGGACGGAAATGATGCTTCATCGTGGTAAGCGCATGTTGGACTGCTACCTCTTTATATTTAGGGTTGCCGGTCAACCGGCTCGCACTGAACAGCAAATCCAAGTTCATCATATTATCAATGATGACCGGGAAATTCCAATATCCGAAATCCCACGAACGGATACAACCTATCTGGGGGTCGAAACGGGCACACAGGTTATCGGCGGTCTTTACCAATACATTCTTGATGGTATCGTTCGGAGCCAGCCGCAACGCATTCCCGTAACTGCAATTAATCATAAAACCGACATCGTGGGTATCTTTTGCATCCGATATCGGATACAGCATGTTCGTGTACTGAATGGCATACTTCTTCAGTTCTTCATCACCGGTCAACTCATACGTGTACCACAAGCTTCCGGGGAAGAATCCGCTTGTCCAGTCTCTTATCGAACATAAACGAAGTTTCCCCAACTTATCGGCTGGCGGAGGCGCCAACAAGGAATCTTGAAACGTAGCCGGATCGCGTTGCAATTGACGGACCAGAAAATCCATCGAATAACCCGTCCAAAGCGAACGGGGCATAAGAGTGGAATCACCCAAATCAGAAGCCGTCTGTTTCAACTGGCAGGATGCTACATCCAGGGCATGAGTCACCCATTCATCCGATTGCACCGAAGGTTTCTCACTACAGGCACATACTCCGATAACCAGAGCCATACCCAACACAGGAATAGAAATTGTCTTCATACTATTACAATAAAGTCAGCTGTTACTATTAAATTCTTATCACCGCAAAAGTAAAACGATGCAGCCAACTTCGGTTTCTCTTATGTGGAAAGGAGTTTCAATCCCGTCAAAACAATTTCATTCCTGTAGAAAAAACTTTCATTTTTGTTGAACAGCCCCACCCTTGGCATATTCAGAAGGCATACAACCTATGTATTTCTTAAAACTGGTAGAGAAATACGAAGGGGTGCTGAAACCTACCATCGTGCTTATCTCCGCCACGTTGTACCTTCCTTCTTTCAATAATTTGCATGCTTGGTTGAAACGTATTTTCCGGATAAATTCCGTTGTAGACTCTCCCGTTATGCCTTTCATCTTCAGATGGAGCGAAGAACGGCTCATGCCCATTTCCAGTGCAAAGTCATCGGCAGAGAAATCAGGCTTTTCCAGATTCTTTTCTACCACCGAGACCGCCTTCGACAGGAATTCCTCATCCAGCCGGTTCAAGGCAATCTTTTCAGGTTCTATCTCCAATGATTTTGAATAATGCTCGATGGCACGATAATGGGTACGAAGAATGTTTTTGATTTTCATTACTACCACCGAGAGAGAAAAAGGCTTGGCTATGTAATCGTCTGCCCCTACTTGCAGGCCGTCCAACTGATCTTTGACCTCTGCCTTGGCAGAAAGGATAATGACGGGAATGTGACAAGTCTTCAGGTTCTGTTTTACATATTTGCACAACTGTATACCGTCCATAACGGGCATCATCACATCCGTTAGGATCAGACTGATTTCTTCGGTTTTCAGCAGCTCTACCGCCTCTTCTCCGTTTTCCACTTCCTTAACGATAAAGAAGCGTTCCAATCCGCGACTCATATAGTGCCGGATTTCATCGTTGTCTTCCACCACCAGTATGGTTTCTTTCCGGTCTGTATCCACATCGGATTCTGCCGGTTCCAGTGCCTCTTCCGTATCTACGATATACATATCCCGCGCATTGGTAGAATAGACCGGCTCCTCCTGTTGTGTTCCTCCGGACAATTCCTCTTCGGCATAGGCTTCCCGCGATAAAGGCAAGTAAACGGAAAAACAACTACCCTTGCCCACCGCACTGTCCACTTCTATCCGCCCGTGATGCAACTCTACCAGTTTCTGCACCAGCGAAAGCCCGATGCCGCTTCCGATGTGCTCGCTTTCCACTTGATAGAAGCGTTCGAATATCTTTGCCTGCTTATTGACGGGAATCCCTACCCCCGTATCCTGTACCTGCAAAAGCAAGTCATCACCTGCCGCCTTCAAGTTGACGAAAATACTTTGTCCGTCGTTCGTATATTTGAAAGCATTAGACAGAAGATTGTTCAATATCAGTTCGATATAACTGGCATCACACCATACCTGCCGACCACCCAGTTCCGAACGCAAGTTATAATCAATGTGCTTCTTACGTGCCAGCGGTTCATAGTAACGGAAATTCTTTTCCACAATCTGACCGACATTGATGCATTTGACACGCAATTCGAATACCCCTTTCTCTGCTCTCCGATAATCCATCAACTGGTTGACCAAATGCAACAACCGGTCGGTATTGCGTTTCATGTATTCCAGCTGGCTACGTACCCATTTATCTGTCACCTTGTCCAGCAAGTCCTGCAAGGGAGCCACTATCAGCGTAAGCGGTGTACGTAATTCGTGAGAAATATTGATGAAAAAGCGTGTTTTCACCTCCTGCAATTCTTTCTGGCGCACCTTATCTGCCCGTTCCCAGTAAAAACGGATGACTAGAGTTATGACACCTATTATCATCAATGCGAACAACGCAATCGCCCACCATGTCTGATACCATGCCGGAAGTACCTTTATCTCCAGGCTGGTCACCTCGTCACACCACTTGCCGTCGTTATTGGCTACCTTTACCAGGAAATTATACGTACCGTGAGGCAAATTAGCATACGTCGCCCACCGCTGGTTATCGTCTACAACAAACCAGCGCTTGTCATATCCGTCCAATTTATAGGCAAACGTATTGTGCTTATCGGCTATGTAATTCGACACGACAAAGCTCAATGCGAAAGAAGACTGCTTATGATTTAAGGTTATCCGGTCCGTCAGGCTGATATGCTTCTGCAAGATGCCGGTCTGGTCATTGGGATGAACCGGATCGCCGAACAATCTCAGCTCGGATATGACCGCTCGCGGAGCGTATGGATTGTCCTGAAGACGTTCGGGATGGAAAGCCGTAATGCCGTTGATGCCTCCGAAATACATCTCGCCCGATGAAGCCAGACAACAGGCATAGGGAGTAAACTGATTGCTCTGCAGGCCATCCACATCCGTAAAGTTCCTGAACTTCCGGCTTTCCGGATCGAAGCAAGAAAGCCCGTTATCCGTACTAATCCACAACCGGTGTTTCTCATCCTCCAACACACCATATACGATGGCATCGGGCATACCGTCTGCCACCGAATAATGCACGACACTATCTCTTCCAGCTGAAAAGCCATACAAACCGTTACGGGTCGCAATCCATATATCACCGTCCGAAGCCTCGAATACACCGTAAACCGTAGCCGATTCAAAAGCAGATTCGCCGCTCACCATTCTGACCGAAGAGAGCGAATCTCCTTTACCGGAACATACCGCCAATCCGTCTTCGCCGCCTACCCACAAACGGTTCTCCTGGTCAAGCAGTAAAGTACGGATACGTTTCACACCCAATGAAACATTCCCCTTGATGTCCGAAAACGTTTTCGTCGCCTTATCGAAATGCACCAGTCCTTCTAACGTGCCAATCCATAAATGACGGCCGTCGGCACACGGCTGAATGGCAAATACATTCATATTGGTTAGCCTAGTAGTTTCTGGCATCAGGCTTTCAATCCTGCCCGTACGGCGGTCGAGAATATTCAACCCTCCCGTATGGGTACCGATATACACCTTACCGGCCTGTTCGTCTACATAGATGGCCTTCACATCGTTCGAGCCAAGCCCTTGTTCCTTGGTATAATAAGTATATTCCCCGGAACGGATATCGTAATAATTCACACCCCCGTTATTCGTCCCTATCCACAGATTGCCCGCACGGTCTTCGGTGATGCAACCGATGACATTATCATTCAACGAATTTCCTTCGGGCGAGAAACGGATATGGCGGAAACGCTCGCGAAGCGGATGATAGTAATTCAATCCGCCAAAGTAAGTACCCAACCACATGCCTCCCTGCGAGTCCATAAAGATGCTTCGGATAGAGCTTTGCGAAAGGCTCCGGTTCTGGCGGCGGTTGCTGGTATATACCTGAAACCTTCCGGTTGCCTCATCGTAAATATCCAGCGAAGTAAATGTCCCCACCCATAACCGGTTCCGGGCGTCAAGAGCCAACGAACGCACGAAGTTAGAACTTAATCCGTCCGGTCCTCCTGCCGTATAATGACGCAATTCACGTGTAGTCCTATCCATGCGGTAAAGCCCGTCGCCTTCGGTTCCTATCCAAAGGTGATTGCCGTGTTGCAATAAAGTCAAGATTTCCTTTCTTCCCAAAGGCAAAGCATGAAGATGCTCCAATGTCCGCGATGCGAATGAATACATCCACAATCCGTCTTTGGCTCCTATGTACAAAGAATCTTTGCTACGGTATATCGCCGTGGCTTCCAGACGGAACAAATCAGCGGGCAATCCGGACTGCACAAAAGATGTATCCGCTACATGAAACACATACAATCCGGCGGACGTATTGACCAACAAACGGCTATCGTCCACATCGGCGATTTGCATCACCCGGACATCTTCTTCTTTCTGAGGACAACGGTAATTGCGGAAAGCATCCCTGTCCGCATCGTAATACGAAAGCCAGTTATTCGTACCTACCCATACGCCTCCTTTACCGTCTGCCTTGACGGCATAAACCATGTTATCGCCAATGCTTCCGGCATTCCCGGTCTCGTGACGATAGACGGTAAAATCGTATCCGTCGAAACGGTTTACTCCATTAAACGTGGCAAACCACATATTGCCTTGTACGTCTTGGGTAATGCTAAGCACGGTGCTTTGCGACAAACCGTCCTCCAGTCCGATATGGGCAAACGAAACCTGCCCCTGCATCCCGGTGCAAAACCAAACGAGGCATACGATCCCTGCGATTAGATTCCGAATAGGCTGTAATTTCATTTTGTGTTTCTATTTTTCCCAAAAGTAAGAAAAAATATGAATAACCGTACACTTTCTTTACTTTTTATTTGCAGACACACACGCATATAGATGCGCAAGCCCGCGAAAGTATATGCGTGGGGCTGCGCATATAGCTACGCATCAAGCGTTACAATTGTTACAATTACAGTTAATCGAAATTGTTTTTCATGTAAGCGCAACGGACGGAACGAGTGATACATTAAAAATTATATAGTATATATATTATAATATAATATATATACTATATAATTTTATAACCTCTGTTTCTTCCATTGGGAAGTCAATTCAAATTAACTGTAATTGTAACAATTGTAACGCATAAGCAACTACTCCTGATGAATTAAATTAATTATTCAAGTTTCGCAAGTTAATAGATAACCTTCTTCTTGGGATATAAAAGAGGCACAGGGATTTCCGCATATCGCAGAAAATGAGTAATTTTATAGTTGCAAATCAA
>NZ_NFJA01000135.1:0-6210 GCF_002159615.1 Bacteroides sp. An279 | reverse complement strand
TGACGAAGAACAGGAGCGGAAAGGACCAAAAAATCGCCCAAAGCACACACGAAAACGGATACATCAAGCCAAGAAAAACTTTTTGGAGAAATTCAAAACAGCTTCTTACTTAATCATATCGAATCCGCAATACGGAACCAATGCTTTCGGAATACGGATACCTTCCGGCGTCTGGTTGTTTTCGAGCAGGGCTGCCACAATACGCGGCAAGGCAAGTGCCGAACCATTCAGCGTGTGACAAAGCTCTGTCTTCTTATTGGCAGTACGATAACGGCACTTCAAACGGTTTGCCTGATACGTATCAAAATTGGATACCGAGCTTACTTCCAGCCAACGTTTCTGAGCTTCCGAGTAAACTTCGAAATCGTAACAGATAGCAGCAGTAAAGCTGATGTCACCTCCGCACAAACGCAGAATACGATAAGGTAATTCCAGTTTCTTCAGCAAACCTTCTACGTGATCGAGCATCTCCTGATGCGACTGGCGGGAATGTTCGGGGGTATCAATGCGCACCAGTTCTACTTTTGAAAACTCGTGCAAACGGTTTAGGCCACGCACATCTTTACCATATGAACCTGCTTCACGACGGAAACATTCGGTATAAGCACAATTCTTGATGGGTAACTGCTTTTCATCAAGTATCACGTCGCGGTAAATGTTCGTGACGGGAACTTCTGCTGTCGGAATCAGGTACAAATCATCCAAGTTGCAATGATACATCTGCCCTTCTTTATCAGGCAACTGTCCCGTTCCGTAACCCGAAGCAGCATTTACCACCGTAGGAGGCATTATTTCTTCATAACCAGCGGCACGAGCTTCATCGAGAAAGAAATTGATGAGCGCACGTTGTAAGCGTGCCCCCTGTCCCCGATAGACCGGGAAGCCGGCTCCTGTTATCTTCACACCCAAATCAAAATCAATCAGGTTGTATTTTTTTGCCAACTCCCAATGAGGCAGTGCGTCTTTCGGAAGTTCGGTTTCCATGCCTCCCATTTTCACTACCAGATTATCTTCGGCACCAGCACCTTCGGGCACTTCCTCGTAAGGCACATTTGGAATGGTATACAGCAAATTCTGCATGTCTTCAGCAGCCTGATCCATTTCTGCCTGCAAAGCCTTGCTTGTTTCCTTGATTTCTGACACACGTGCCTTGGCTGTTTCGGCTTCTTCTTTCTTCCCTTCTTTCATCAACTGTCCGATGGTTTTCGATGTAGCATTTACTTCTGCCAGATTCTTATCCAATTGAGCTTGTGCATTACGACGCTTGCTGTTCAGTTCGAGCACTTGGGCAATGGTTTCTTTTGCATTTGCGAAATGCTTTTTCTCCAATCCACGGATTACCTTGTCGGTATCCTCTGTAATTTGTTTAATTGTAAGCATATCTTTAGTCTTTTAATAATCGTATATCTTGTTTTCGTGATGCAAAGATATTCTTTTATTGAAACATAAACAATGATTCTTACAAGATACTTTGACGGATGCGCACCAGTTTTTCGAGTAAACCCTCCAGCAAATCGAGCTTCAGCATGTTTGCCCCATCACTTTTAGCCACCGAAGGGTCTTCGTGCGTCTCCATAAACAAACCATCCACACCTACCGCCACTCCGGCTTTGGCTATGGTTTCTATCAGCTGGGGCATACCTCCCGTCACGCCCGAAGCCTGATTGGGCTGCTGGAGCGAATGGGTCACATCCAGTATGACCGGATGCCCGAAAGCCTGCATTTCGGGAATCCCCCGATAATCGACAATCAAGTCGTGATAACCAAATGTGACTCCCCTTTCAGTCAGCATCACTTGCGGATTTCCAGCTTCCACTACCTTATCGGCTGCAAAACGCATCGCAGCGGGAGAAAGGAACTGTCCTTTTTTAATATTAACTATCTTGCCCGTCCGGGCAGCCGCTACCAGCAAATCGGTCTGACGACACAAAAACGCAGGTATTTGCAATACATCCACGTATTCGGCAGCCATGCCGGCTTCTTCAGCCGCATGAATATCGGTCACTACCGGCACACCAAAGGTACTTCTTACTTTTTCCAAGACCTTTAATGCTTTTTCATCGCCGATGCCAGTAAACGAATCCAGACGCGAACGGTTCGCCTTACGATAAGAACCCTTGAACACATAAGGTATATGCAAATGGTCGGTTATTTTTACCACACGCTCAGCTATGCGCAACGCCATATCCTCGCCTTCAATTACACACGGTCCCGCCAACAGAAAAAAATTATCCGAACGGACCAGGTCATCTATTGTCTGTATCATTGTATATTATCTATTGTTAAATATGTGTGCAAAATTAAGTTCTTTTCAATATACACCAACTATTATGTACAGCCACTTATTCCGGAATTATCAGTGTCAATGCTTCGGGAGCAATGGTTATTTCGATAGGGAAATGACGGTCGAACCAAACACGCCCGTCCAGACTGATTTCGGCATTTTGCGCCCGAAGGATTTTCACCTGTCGTGTACGGTAAGGCTTCACAGTCTTGTGATTCAAAAGCCTTCCCTGCTGCAACATCCACAAGCCCGACACCAACTGACGCAATTCCGGGCGATATATCAGTGATACGTCCAGCCATCCATTATAAGGCACAGCACTAGGTGTCAATCCATATCCCCGTGCACTTCCTATCGCCACAGCCATCAGACGTCCACGAATATGTTCATCGTTTACTTTCAGATGCATCCGGTACAGCTTACGCTCAAATGCCACCAAAAACAATGAAGAGAGATACGAGAACAAAGGAATCCCCCAGAACCGGCGTGTCTCATTGGTGATGATAACAATACGCGCCCCCAACCCGATATATACTGCATTCAGGAAATAACGCTTCACATGCGTCTGCCCGTCGTAATAACCAAACACACCTACATCTACCTTCCGCAACCGACGGTTGATAAGTACATCGACCGCCCCCCGATAATCATCCGAATCCAATCCCCAATACTTGGCAAAATCATTCCCTATGCCATTGGGAATAATGCCCAAGGCAATGTCATGTCTGTCCTCGGCATCAGACAGCATAATGCCATTTACCGCATCATTCAATGCTCCGTCGCCACCTACCACAACAATGGTGCGATAACCGTTATTAGCCAAGGTGCGCGCCAAACGCTCCACCGACCCAAATCCCTCCGACTGCACATAGTCGAATTGTACGTTCCGGCTCTCCATGTAATCGCGAATTGCTTTCCACCGCTTCTGTGCTTTCCGGCTTCCGGCTTTCGGATTGTATATTACGCCCCAGCGGGTAGGTTCTACTGCCATAATCCTTTATTTATTGATTTGTATAAATGTCCACAATTTGCCAAATTTTCTACCTTACCGGTATCTCACGGATATTCGGTTTGATTCGTATCAAGCAATCTCATTATTTCCTCCACTTTCTCTTCCAGCGGACGCGTAGCATCTATCCAATGAATGGTAAACCCGCGCCGCTCCATCCCCCGGAACCACGTCATCTGCCGTTTAGCAAACTGATGGATAGCTATCTCCAACTGACGGAACATCTCATCGTAAGTCAAGGCTCCCGTTACATACAGGGTAAGGTATTTGTACTCCAGTCCATAATAGAGCAGGTCTTCCGGAGCAATGCCTTCTTCCAGCAACCGCCGTACTTCGTCCACCATTCCTTCGTCCAAACGCTGTCGCAACCGGTATGTAATCTTTTTACGACGCAAATCACGGTCGATATCCACCCCGATAATCAGACTATGGATTTCCGGAAAATCCCGGGCACCGACAGGTTGCGTGCGGTAATACTCTTCTATTTCGATGGCACGAATGGCACGTTTCACCGTATCTACATCGGTAGAATTATGCAAAGTCTTATACGTCGAAAGGAGAACCGTCAACTCTTCCAATGATTTACCGGCAAGTCTTTCACGCAATGCCGGATTTTCAGGTACAGGAAGCAACTTGTATCCTTTTAATACAGACTCCAGATACATGCCTGTTCCACCGCACAAGACGGGAAGCTTTCCCCGCGAACGGATATCCTCGTATGCCTGCAGGAAATCGTGCTGAAACTCGAAAACGTTATATTTCGTTCCAGGTTCTGCAATATCTATCAAGTGATAAGGTATCCGGTGTCCGTCTACGACATAGTCAGCAAGGTCTTTTCCGGTCCCCAAATCCATCCTGCGATACACCTGACGGCTGTCACCGCTGATGATTTCCGTATGAAGACGATGGGCCAAAGCCGCTGCAAGCGGTGTTTTTCCCGATGCGGTAGGACCTAATATGGTAATCAAGTCATATGTCATAAATATCCAGTTCTTTACAGACCCATAAATCACTTATCACGCACATCTCAACTGTTCAGGCTTGCCGAACGTACACGGCTCAAGGTTTCCGGAGTCATCTGGAGCAGCGAAGCGATGTAGACCAATGGTGCCCGCTTCAGGATTTCCGGATGCAGCTGGAACAGTTTGTTATAACGTTCATGAGCAGACTCGAAACGCAACGTGTCGGCCTTCACCTGCGATTCTATCAACGAATTCTCTAAAATCTTCCGATACAGCACCCCGATATCCGCATATTCTATTGATAAACGGTCGATGCCTGCCTTGTCTATCTCCCACAGCACCGTCGGTTCCAAAGCTTCTATCATCAGACGGGTAGGCTCCTGACGGAAATAGCTTTCCAGACAAACCACCTCCCCTTTCTCGTATGCAATATGTTCGGTCATATCCTTCCCATACTTGAAATAGAACTGGCGCAGCATACCTTTCTCGATGTAACGCACACAAGTACATACTTCGCCTTCATTCAGCACCATTTCACCTTTCTTGTATTTCCTGCCGACCAAAATATCAGCCAATGCGTGAACACTTTCCTTAGCAAGCGCCACATTGTGATCGCCCGCCATCTGCCGCGCTATTTCAATACTCGTTGTCGTCATAGATATTTCGATTAAAAAAGTTTTTCATTTTACTTTGATCCGGTCGAATCCTTCTCCAAAGACACCAATCACCGCACTCTGCGAGACAAATGCATGAGGGTCAATATCCTTTATCAGGCGGAAAATGGTATTCGACTCCCGTTTTTTTGCCAAGACAAACATCAGTTTTACACCATTGTTCGTATAGCAGCCTACACCATCGATAAATGTCACCCCCCGATGCAGGTCTTTATTGATGCGGTGTCCGATTTCTTCGTATTTATTGGATATGATGAAAAACTGGACCGACTGGCGTGCACTGTTCACCACCTGGTCAATGACAAAACTGGTGATAAACAAGACTACGTAACCATAAACCACCCGCTCCCAATCATGCAACACCAGATAACTGGAAGAAATGATAATGACATCACACATCAGAATCACCCTCCCCAGCGAGATGTCGCGATATTTGTTCACAATGGCCGCAATGATGTCTGTGCCGCCTGTACTTCCGTTAGCAGAAAATGCCAGGCCGATTCCACCGCCACAAAACGAAGCTCCCAGCACGCAAGCCATAAACGGCTCATCATGTATCAGTCCTCCCTGAACCAACTTCTGGATAACAGCCAGGAAGACCGTCAATACAATTACCGCCCAAATGGTCTTTATGCAAAACTTCAACCCGAGAATCTTCAATGCCAGCAACAGCAAAAATCCGTTGATAGCCAAATACGTATATTGTACGGGGAAACCTGTTGCCCAGTAAATAATAGAAGCAATACCCGGCACAGCTCCCGAAGGCAAGTTGTTGGGCAACAAAAACACCGTCCACCCTATCCCGTACATCATCATGCCCAAGGCTATCAGCAAATAATCTTTCGCCTCCCGCCATACGGGATTGGCTTTCAAAGTTCCAATCAAATTCATGTCCGTTTCTAATTAGCTTTAATTTTCGGAATACAAAAGTATAAAAAACTCCGGAATAATCGTACAAAACCCACAGAATAAGTAAAGAAAACCCAAGAAAGCCTGCCAGTGCCGCCATGCCTGTACAAAACTATATGCGGTATAGATTTATGCATTTTCTCATCACAGAGGCACAGAGGCACACGGAATTTCTTAATTTTTCATAAATTCTGCATCTTGCCAATTAACTTGTAGGGGCAGGGGTTGCCTGCCCGAATACACAATTTCATACCGCGCAAAATATAAGAAGCTGTTTTGAATTTCTCCAAAAAGTTTTTCTTGGCTTGATGTATCCGTTTTCGTGTGTGCTTTGGGCGATTTTTTGGTCCTTTCCGCTCCTGTTCTTCGTCA
>NZ_NFJA01000134.1:0-6242 GCF_002159615.1 Bacteroides sp. An279 | reverse complement strand
TGATTTGCAACTATAAAATTACTCATTTTCTGCGATATGCGGAAATCCCTGTGCCTCTTTTATATCCCAAGAAGAAGGTTATCTATTAACTTGCGAAACTTGAATTATTAATCTTCACGCCGTAAGATTATTAATCTTACAGTGTGCTTTTGCACAAGGCAAACAAGGAAAGATAGAAAATTTTTTGTGCCGGAGTGCTCGGCTTGCAGCTTCCGTATCTGTATACCTTTGGATAAGGGCAGGTGCGGAAGCTTTTTTGTTTGGTTGGTTTTTGCCTTGCCAATCATCTGTAAAAGAAAAAAATACCTAAATTCTTTGTGGGTTCGGATAAAAGCCGTACCTTTGCAAGCCGATTATTATCAAATAGTATAATTTAAAATCTGACACCTTCTTTTTTCTTTTGTCCGGGAAAGGAGGAGCGTGGAGGATAGTTTTTTAGTAGTTAACATTTTAAAACCAATTTAAGAGTGGATACTTTAAGTTACAAGACCATTTCTGCAAACAAGGCTACTGTGAACAAAGAGTGGGTCATAGTAGATGCTACCGATCAGGTTGTAGGCCGTCTCGGTGCTAAAGTTGCGAAACT
The DNA here is from genome assembly GCF_002159615.1 of Bacteroides sp. An279. Classification (NCBI taxonomy): domain Bacteria; kingdom Pseudomonadati; phylum Bacteroidota; class Bacteroidia; order Bacteroidales; family Bacteroidaceae; genus Bacteroides; species Bacteroides sp. An279. The sequence continues at coordinate 5,656 of NZ_NFJA01000134.1, read as the reverse complement.
TTTGAGAGGTAAGTATAAACCGAACTTTACCCCTCACGTAGATTGTGGCGATAATGTGATTATCATTAACGCAAGTAAAGTGAAATTTACAGGTAACAAATGGACTGACAAGATTTACCTGAGCTATACAGGTTATCCGGGTGGTCAGCGTGAAATTACTCCGGCTCGTTTGATGCAGAAGCCTAACGGTGCAGAAAAACTGATGAAACGTACTGTAAAAGGTATGCTCCCCAAGAACCGTCTGGGTGCCAAACTGTTGGGTAATCTGTATGTGTATGAAGGTGCTGAGCACAAGCATGAAGCTCAGTCTCCGAAGTTAATCGATATTAATTCACTTAAATAATCAAGCATGGAAGTAGTAAATGCATTAGGCAGACGTAAAAGCGCAGTTGCTCGTGTTTTCGTTAGCGAAGGTACAGGAAAGATTACTATTAACAAGAGAGACCTTGCACAGTACTTTCCATCTCCTATTCTGCAATATGTAGTAAAACAGCCGTTGAATAAATTGGAAGTGGCTGAAAAATATGATATCAAAGTAAATCTGAACGGTGGTGGTTTTACTGGACAGTCTCAGGCTTTGCGTCTGGCTATCGCCCGCGCATTGGTGAAAATCAATCCGGAAGACAAGAAGGCACTTCGTGCAGAAGGTTTCATGACTCGTGATTCACGTGAGGTTGAACGTAAGAAACCGGGTCGTCCGAAAGCACGCCGCAGATTCCAGTTCAGTAAACGTTAATTTGAGTTCTTAGTTTTTAAGTTTGTTAGTTCTTTAGTTTATAAGGCTTGTATGGAGGCTTAAACTCACAAAACTTAAAATCTTAAAAACTCAAAAACTTAAAAAGGCGTTTAGTATCTAAACTGTCTGGACTCTTCCTGCAAGGGGTTTGTGGAGAGACTACCCGGCAGTTGGTTCATTACAAACAAAAAAGAAAGTAAACGATTAAACAATTAAAACATGTCAAGAGTAAATTTTGATACTTTATTGGAGGCTGGTTGCCACTTCGGACACTTGAAAAGAAAGTGGAACCCTGCAATGGCTCCTTATATCTTTATGGAACGCAACGGAATACATATCATCGACCTGAACAAAACCGTTGCCAAAGTTGACGAAGCTGCTGAAGCTTTGAAACAAATTGCAAAATCAGGAAAGAAGATCCTGTTCGTTGCTACTAAGAAACAAGCAAAACAGATTGTAGCAGAAAAAGCTGCATCTGTAAACATGCCTTACGTTATCGAGCGTTGGCCGGGCGGTATGCTGACCAACTTCCCTACTATCCGCAAGGCTGTAAAGAAAATGGCTACTATTGATAAGCTTACCAACGACGGTACATATGCAAACCTTTCGAAGAGAGAAATCCTTCAGATTTCACGTCAGCGTGCCAAATTGGAAAAGAACCTGGGTTCTATCGCTGACTTGACTCGTCTGCCGTCTGCATTGTTCGTGATTGACGTGATGAAAGAAAACATCGCTGTCCGCGAAGCAAATCGTTTGGGTATTCCTGTATTTGGTATCGTAGATACTAATTCAGATCCGAACAATGTGGATTATGTAATCCCTGCTAATGACGATGCAACAAAATCTATCGAAGTGATTCTTGATGCTTGCTGCGGTGCCATGGCTGAAGGTTTGGAAGAAAGAAAAGCTGAAAAGGTAGATATGGAAGCTGCCGGTGAAAATGCTCCGAAAGCTCCGAAGAAGAAAGCTGCCAAGGCTCGTATGGACAAGGCTGAGCAAGATGCCATCAATGCATCAAAGGCTGCTGCGTTCATCTCTAAGGAAGACGAAGAAGCTTAAATATAATTTTTAATTGAGAGTTGAGAGTTGAAAGTTGAGAGTTACTAAATAAAGCGATTCTCAATTCTCTGTTCTCAGCTCTCAATTTGCATTAGAACGATTATTATTCATTTAAATAAAACAAGATTATTATGGCTGTAAGTATGGCTGATATCACCAAGCTCCGTAAAATGACAGGAGCTGGTATGATGGACTGTAAAAACGCTTTAACAGAATCTGAAGGCGATTTCGATAAAGCAATGGAAATTATCCGTAAAAAAGGACAGGCAGTAGCTGCAAAACGTTCTGACCGTGAAACTTCAGAAGGTTGTGTACTGGCTAAGTCTACCGGTGATTATGCTGCAATGATTGCCTTGAAATGTGAAACCGACTTCGTTGCCAAGAATGCTGATTTCGTAGCATTGACTCAGGCTATTCTGGATGCTGCTATTGCAAACAAATGCCAGACTTTGGATGAAGTGAAAGCTTTGCCGATGGGTAATGGTACGATTGCAGATGCAGTGGTAGAACGCAGTGGTGTGACTGGCGAAAAAACCGAGTTGGATGGTTACAACTTCGTATCGGGCGCTTGTACCGCCGTTTACAATCACATGAACAAGAACCAACTTTGTACAATCGTTGCTTTCAACAAAGTATGCGATGCACAGGTGGCTCACGAAATCTGCATGCAGATTGCAGCTATGAACCCGATTGCTATTGATGAAGACGGCGTTCCCGAAGCTGTGAAACAAGAAGAAATTAACGTAGCCGTTGAAAAGACAAAGGCTGAACAAGTGCAGAAAGCGGTAGATGCAGCTTTGAAGAAAGCCGGCATCAATCCGGCTCACGTAGACAGCGAAGAGCACATGGAAAGCAACATGGCTAAGGGTTGGATTACAGCCGAAGATGTAGCCAAAGCAAAAGAAATCAAAGCGACAGTTGCTGCCGAGAAGTCTGCCAACTTGCCTCAGGCTATGATTGAAAATATTGCGAAAGGCCGTTTGGGCAAATTCTTGAAAGAAGTTTGCTTGCTGAAGCAGGAAAGCATCATGGACCCGAAAAAGACGGTTGCAGAAGTATTGAAAGCTGCAGATCCGGAATTGGTGGTAACAGAATTCAAACGCTTCACTTTGCGTGCTGAATAATTGTTGTAGTTAAAGATTTTAAGAGCTGTCTTCAATATTTGAGAGGGCAGCTCTTTTTTATGCGAAATCTGTTTCTAGATTCTTGTCGATGGAATCTCATCGGATATAAGGATTTGTCCGTCGTTTCATTTCATTTTGCACACTTACTTATGATTGCATAGGAAAAGGCAATTAATCATTTAGCCAGTCCTATATTACTGGGATTGCAGTTTTGATGCGTCAGGATTGCAGTCCTATATCTATTAGGACTGCAGTCCTAGTATATTAGGATTATGCGAGGACTGGTATGCATCTTGCTACGCAATTGGCTTATGCAGGAAAAGCAAATGGTAAGGTGAGGGTATTATTTCCGTATCCTCGGCAAATTTTTATCAAATAAGCTGTTTTTGAATTTATCGTCCAAAGCACGCACGAAAACGGATACATCAAGCCAAGAAAAACTTTTTGTCGAAATTCAAAACAGTTTCTTGGCCTTCTTTCTTTACCGCATTCTATTCTGTTTCTTTTTCTGCTAATTGTTTTCGGTATTGTTTGGGAGAAACTCCAATGTAGCGCTTTACGTATTTCCCGAAAAAAGACATGTTGGGGAAGTCCAGCTCGTTGACGATTTCCTTGATACTTTTTTCTGATTTCTTCAACATGTAGAGTACATCCTTGATGACGTATTGGTTGATGATGTCGGAAGCGGTTTCTCCGGATATCTCCTTGCATACGGCAGAGAGGTATTTGGGCGTGACGTGCAGCTTGTCGGCATAAACCGCTACCATCCGCGGTTTGGGATACGATGAGACAAGCAGGTGCAGGAACTCTTTGAACAGCCGTTCGCTGGAAGAATAGGTAGGCGTTGCGAATTTCCCGAAGCGTTCCATGGCGTCATGAAATTCGTAAAGGAATGCTTGTATCAGTGAGTCGACGATTTCTTTTTGATGGCGTAGCGGAATGCCCGTCAGTTTCGAACGGAGCAAGTCATAATACTGGCGAAACATGTCGGCTTCTTCGGGTTTTAGCGTGAGGATGGGGTTCTGTTCCAGGTATTTCAGGATATCCCAGCTGTTGTTCGAAATTACTGCAAGCTGGCTGATGTATTCTGGCGACATGCAGATGCAGCGGAACTGTACGTCTGCACTGACCATACTTTTTTCCAATATGATGTTGGGGTGGCAGATGAGCAGGTCGTATTCGTTCATCGTATAGGCTTCGCCGTTGATGTAGAGCGAGGCTCTCCCTTTGATGCAGAGGGCAGCTATGATGAATTCTACTCTGACGGCATTGGTTTGGCCTAATGTATGTAAGTCATCGATAAGGGCGAGCCGGTTGTCGCAATAGGTAGCGATGTGTTCTTTCGCTACTGTGTTCAGATTTCCTTGTGTGATATCCATGTTCTTATTTTCTTTTGTTTGCTGTGGCAAAATAAGTCATTATTTCTTGAAAAGACCTGATTCCAATCTCTTGAAGACTGTTCTGTTTGTCTTATTTGGCTGTATTGTTGGAAAATAGAACATTTATCAAGGAAAATAAAGCCATGTAATTTGGACTAAACTTGTTTCCTTTGCGCAGAATTTTAAAACAGTAACTATGGACAAAAAGGTTATTTTGCCGGTGTGCGCCGCTGTACTCTTGCTTGCAGGATGCGGTCAGGAAGAACAGCAGAAGACGCAAGATGTGGTTAAGGTAAAAACAATGCAGGTCGCTCCGGCGGCGATTGAAGGCACGCGTTGCTTTTCGGGTACGGTAGAAGAAACGGCAGGCACGCCGCTCAGCTTTTCGGTAATGGGAACGGTAGAAGCTGTTCATTTCCGGTTGGGTGACCGGATAGGGAAGGGGCAGCTTCTGGCTTCGGTAGACCCAACGTCGATGCAGAGCAGTTATGATGCGGCAAAAGCCACGCTGGTGCAGGCGGAAGATGCCTATCGGCGTATGAAAGAACTGCACGACAAAGGCAGTTTGCCCGAGATACAGTGGGTAGAGGTGCAGAGCAAACTCCAGCAGGCACGCTCGATGGAAGAAATGGCGCAGAAGAACTTGAAGGACTGTAAGCTGTACGCACCCTTTAGCGGTGTGATAGCAGATAAGTCGGTAGAGGTAGGGCAGAACGTAGTGCCCGGCATGGCAGTGGGTAAGTTGGTGGGAGTGAGCCAGCTGAAAGTGAAGATAGCGGTGCCCGAAGCCGAGATAGGCAGCATCGCCTTGCGCCAGCAGGCGGTCATCAAAGTGCCTGCGCTGGGAGATAAGGTGTTCGCAAGTGTGGTGAGCGAGAAAGGCATTGTTGCCAATCCGATGTCGCGCTCTTACGAAGTGAAGCTGGATGTGACGGATACCGATGGTTCTCTGATGCCGGGCATGGTAGCAGAAGTCAATCTGGCGGGTGGAAACGCAAGAGCACAGGTGGTGATACCGGCACGTATTGTGCAACTTGATGAACAGAACCGTTCGTTCGTATGGGTAGACAATCAAAGTGTTGCAGAAAAGCGGGTGATTGTCTGCGGCGATTTTTCCGGAAACGGGGTTATTGTCACTTCCGGGCTGAATGCCGGCGACCGCATCATTGTGGAAGGCCAGCAGAAGGTATGCAACGGAACAATTATAAATGAAGAATGAAGAACGAAGAATGAAGAATATGCTGTTTTCATTCTTAGAAGCTGTTTTGAATTTATCGTGCGATGATTTGGGATGAGTTTTTGAGGCATTTTCGCTTCTGTGATGAGGAAGATAGCGGGCTATCTGACGAAGAACAGGA
>NZ_NFJA01000133.1:0-6302 GCF_002159615.1 Bacteroides sp. An279 | reverse complement strand
AAGAATAGATAGCAACTGAACTTATTTGATTTTCGTTATTTTGTTCCATTTATAAACAGAAGAAAGAAAGACATAGATATTCTTTCTTCTGTTCTTATTTTGTACCTTTATTCTACGGAAGGGTTAGCCGAACAAGCAAAGCGATGCAGACCACGGCAAATAGGACAGTTGTCTACTCATTATCCCCAAATGAGGTAATTCTTCTAACTCTTTTGATTGCAAAGAGGAATATCCCTTGTACAGATTTACGCAAAAGCAATGGCGAAATACGGCTTACAGCGTGGCATACGGGGTTCGGAAGCACGGCATACCACCACCGCCCAATACTACCGTGACCTGAAACGGCAGACGGGAGAGCTTGAAGCCAACGTAAGGCAGTTGCAGACCGCACAACAACAGGCTGAACGGCAGCTTGACGAAGTGCGAAAGGAAATCAAGTCGGAGAAGCTGGAAGCCGCCAAGACCGAAGCGAAGACGGCACTCGTGGCAAAGGTCGGTTCTCTTTTGGGCAGCGGCAAGCTAAAAGAACTGGAAGCCGACAACCGCACCCTGCAAGGCGAGGTTGCCGTCCGTAACGAAAGCATCGAACTGTTGCAACGGCAAATGCAGCGGCAGCAGGAGGAACACAGCCGCCAATTGATGGAACTGCAAGCCAAGTACCGCAGGGAAATGGCGGACAAGGAAGCGGCACACCAAGAAGAAGTGTCATTCCTAAAATCCATTATCCAAAAAGCCAAGAAATGGTTTCCGCTGTTCCAAGAGTTGGTGTATATGGAGAAGTTCTGCCTCAAAGTCGGCTTCAACGAGAAGCAGACTGCCACGCTTATCAGCGGCAAGCCGTTGTTCTACGAGGGCGAACTCTATTCGGAGGAACACAAGCGGAAGTTTAAGACCGAAAGGGCAGGCTTCCAAGTGGTGAAGGACCCGAAAGACAAATCGAAACTCGCACTTGCCATCAACAGGCAACTGATTGGCGAATGGTTCAAGGAGCAGTTCAACAAGCTGTTCTCATCCATTAGGAGGACGGTTGCACCGCACAGAAAGGACAAAGGCTTGGGTTTGTAAACAATGCCAACGGGAGGGTAGCAAGTTTGTGTTTTGGGCAGACCAAAACCGCTTGCTACCCGCTGATTGAAACGTCACTTTATTTGTGCCCGAATCCTGCTCAAGCTCGCTTGTGTGACACCTAAATAGGTTGCGATACTTCCCAATGGTAACCGTTGCAACAAATCAGGCTCTTTCTCCAACAACTCGTGATACCGTTCCGAGGCGATGGCGGACAACATGGAAATCAGCCGTTCCTCGGTGGCAAGCAGCTCCATTTCCGCATAACGCCGCCCCCAATTGGCTATGTGCAAATCCTCCAAGAATAACTCTTTCAGTTTTTTCCTTTCCAATACATACAGGACTGAATCCTCCATCAGCTCCATTGTTTCATACCCCGGTTCGTCATTCACATATCCTTTCATGGAAACAATAGTCGCCCCTTCCTTGCCGACCCAAAAGGTAATTTCTTTCCCCTCTACCGAAGTATAGGCGCGGACAATGCCTTTCTTGATGAAAAAGATGTCTTTTTCTATCTTGCCATATTCCATCACTTGGAATCCTTTGGGGTATGAGACTTCCGTCAGGCATTGCCGCAACTTGTCCAAAGACGCATCCGGCATGGCATATCTCAGGTTGATGATTTCCTTTATATCCATAAGTCATTTTGTTGTGGTACAAAATTATAAAATAACGCACAGAAACAGATACAAACAGCTGTTTTTTGCCAAATGCAAAAGCCGTTTTTACCAAATGTAAAAAACGGTTAGAAATTACTTGCTTACTTTTGCACCCGAATTTAATAAATCATAGGTATGAATTGGATAATTTTATTTTTGGCAGGATTGTTTGAGGTAAGCCTTACATTCTGCTTGGGAAAAACGAGAGAGGCATCAGGTATTGGTTTTTATCTGTGGGGAAGCGGTTTCTTGGCTTCCACGGTATTGAGTATGACATTACTTGCCAAAGCGGTTCAGACTTTGCCTTTGGGCACGGCATACGCCATTTGGACGGGTATCGGAGCGGTCGGCACGGTCTTGATTGGGATATTCGTTTTCAAAGAGCCGGCCACTCCCATACGGCTTTTCTTCCTGTTCACGCTCATTGCCTCCTTGATTGGATTGAAAGTTGTGTCATACTGAAAGGAGGAATAAATGATGAAATATGAATTGAGAGAAAACCATGGCATTCCGGCACCTCTGCTGGCTCTGATGGCAGTCGCTACCGGGCTTTCCGTTGCCAACTGCTACTACAACCAGCCTTTGTTGGGCAGCATGGCAAAGGATTTTGGGGTAAGCGACTTTTCTGCCAGCATGGTTGCGACATTGACCCAGATAGGTTATGTAGTCGGACTTGTGTTTGTCATTCCGCTTGGCGATTTGGTTTCACGAAAGCAGCTGATATTGACCAATTATATCATTTCATCGTGCGCATTGCTTGCCATAGCACTTGCCCCTAACATCTATTGGGTATGGGGTGCATCCTTGCTTGCCGGAGCGTCTTCGGTCATGCCGCAGTTCTTCATCCCGTTGGTGTCTTATCATTCAGCACCCGCACACAAGGTGCGCAACGTGGGGATTATACAATCCTGTCTGCTAATAGGCATTCTTGGTTCACGGGTATTCAGTGGCTTTCTCGCTGATGTTTGGGGATGGCGTTCCGTTTATTTCGTCGCTTGTGCGTTTATGCTTGGATGCTTTCTGATGATTTACAAGATGCTGCCCGTGCTGTCTGCCCGTTCACAAGAAACTTATGCAGGATTGATGAAATCCTTGCTGCGCCTGCTCTACAAATACCCATACTTGCGTATCGCTTCTTTGAGGGCAGCATTGGCTTATGCTTCGTTCTTCGCATTGTGGAGTTGCCTTGCTTTCCGGATGAAACAAGAGCCTTTCTTTGCGAGTGACGATATTATCGGCGCACTCGGTTTGTGCGGATTGGCAGGTGCATCCACGGTGGTTTTCATCAGCGGCTATATCCAAAAGTATGGCGCAAGGTTCTTCTCTATTGTCGGAGGATGTGTGGTATTGGCTGCATGGTTCTTGGCATTTTGGGGGAATGCCAGCTATGTATGGATGATAGTCGCTATCCTGTTGATTGATGCAGGAATGCAATGTATCCATCTGTCCAACCAGACCAGCGTGGTCGCCCTTGATGCATCCGCTATCAATCGTGTCAATACCGTTTATATGACCATTTACTTCTTGGGTGGCTCTGCTGGTACATTCGTTTCAGGCCTGTTTTGGCAACATTACGGATGGGCAGGTGTGGTTTGGACGGGAATAGCTTTTACCGTGGCTTCCTTGCTCGTTAATTGCTTCAAGCCCAAAACGGCATAAGGGTGGATGCCAAATATCCAGACTGAAATAATTTTTGGAATGATTTTCCAGCCTGAATATTTTTCATACCTTTGTGCCGTAAGAGTTACCCAAACAAGCAAAGCGATGTAGACTGCGGCAATTAGAACGGTTGCCAACTCATTACCCAAAACGAGGTAATCCTTCCAACTCTCTTAATTTCAAAGAGGAATATCCCTTGTACAGATTTACGGAAAATCAATGGAAAAACCAAAGTCCAGCGGATATCGCCACCGTCATCATCCGCACCGGCACCGGTTAGTGGTTGTCGCGGAACAGACTACCGCCACAGAGCAAAACAAGGATGGTATCACCTTTGAAGAATGTTTGGCTATGACAGAACCGGATGCTTATGGAAGCACTGAATGATACGGACATCCTTTCAGCCCTAAAGGATATTCAAAAAAAGACAAATCACTCATTATGCTATCGGTATAGATTTATGCATTTTGTTGATGTCACAATTCCGACATGCTGTCTCCGTCCCGTTCGGCGCACATCACTAAACTGTCTTTATCTCACTCAGATTACTTGAAAGGCTTTCGTTATTATCTTCTTGCCTCAACGCAGATAGCTTCGTCTGGTGTAAGATTAATAATCTTACAGCAGATGCACCTATATGCGTTTGCCGACACACCTATATCCGCGGGCTTCCGCAACCGGCTGCGTCTTGCTATGATACTATTGAATATCCGCAATGAACCCATGTAGGGGCGGGGTTCGCCCGCCTGTATGCACCTACGTGGATGTATTCGGGCAGGCAAACCCTGCCCCTACAGGTAAATGAAAAAGGCGTGTTGCGGCATATTCTTTTTCCTGAAAAGATATTGCTTTTATCCTGAAAAATAGTGAATAATATTATGTAACTTTGTATTTATCAAACAAAAAGGTGAATATACACTATGAAAAGTATTATCCTGTTTATAACATTATCCAGCGCTATTTGCATAAGTTGTAGCAACAAGCGACAGCAACTACAACCGGAAGCCACACCGGACAAAGAGCCGGCTATAACCGGTGGAAACGATACGGCTACAAACATTCGAATAAGCAGTCAAGATACATTGCCAGACAAGGATACCATTGTCTACGACATACCGGAATGCTGCCTTTGGTACGCCAAAGACTTGCCGGATGAATACAAGGATAAGCCTGTTTCCATGTGGGCGGAACATAGTGTATATTGGGAGAATGTGCACGCCGTCAATATATTTGTATCAAATCCAACGAACGCACAACTATCATTCGGGAGGTATTGGGACATAGATGTTTGGAAGGAAGAGAAATGGGTTTCCCCGGAAATGAAAGTTTCCTGCATAATATGGCCTGATGACGAATTTGTAATGCATAAAGGCATGTTGTTGCATTGTTTCCGTTTTCCTGTTGGCAAATATTATCATCTGCCCAAAGGGAAATACCGGATAAGCAAACCCTTCGGCTTGGCAGGAAAGAGTATAGAGTTGAATACAGAATTTGAAATCAAATAGTCTTTTTATGAAAACAAACGTGTTAGCATTAGTTATCAGCCTGTGGGCGAACTTTTCGCTGCAAGCGCAGACAAACGAACGATACATCGAAGTGACAGGTACATCCGAAATCGAGATTGTTCCCGACAAAATCCATTACCTCATCGAAATCCGCGAATACTTCGAAGAAGAGTTTGACGGGAAATCGAAGCCCGAAGAATACCGTACCAAAGTGCCCTTATCGGAAATAGAACAAGGATTGAGGGATGCACTTACCCAAGCTGGCATCTCGCCCAACGCCGTCCGTACACAAGAAATCGGCGACTATTGGCGCCAGCAAGGACAGGACTTCTTAGTTTCCAAGAGCTTTGACATTACACTGACCGACTTCAATCAGATAAATGAAATAGTCAGGCGAATAGATACAAAAGGCATACACACCATGCGTATAGGCGAGTTGGAAAACAAAGACATGCCGGCATATCACCAAAAAGGAAAAATCGAAGCGTTAAAGGCTGCACAACAGAAAGCCGCTTACCTGGTAGAAGCATTGGGCAAGAAATTAGGCAATGTCATACGCATCGTAGAAGAAAGCAGCAACACGGCTTTTCCGTTTGCACAAAGCAATGTGCTTTCTTCCGATGCGGCATCATTCGACAGTTTCCGCACCATCAAGAAAAACTATTCCATGCTCGTGCGTTTTGAAATCATAGATTAGGAACATTTCATCGCAGCGGACACAGAGTTCTACAAAAAAGATAACGAATCCGCAAAATAGCCTGTGTAGGGGCGTATCGCATACGCCCGAATGAGCCAACTCATCCACGAAGATGTCTTCAGGGCGTATGCGATACGCCCCTACAGGGGATGTTTGCGGTATTCAATTATTATTGAACGGTAACTTGAAAGAGAATGGCTCATCAATGTGAGACCAGCTTCAATCCGATAATGGAGGCTATCAAAGTAGAGATGAAGAAAAGACGGAGAAAGGATACCGGCTCGTGAAAGAACACGATGCCAAGCACCACTGTACCTACCGCACCAATACCTGTCCACACCGGATAGGCGGTACCGATAGGCAATGTCTGCACTGCCTTTGCCAACAATACCATACTTAATGTAAGACTCAGCAAGAAACCGGTGCCCCAAAGATACCAACCGGTGCCCGATGCTTCTTTCATCTTACCCAAACAAAAAGCAAAGCCGGACTCAAAGAATCCGGCAACAATCAGAATAATCCAGTTCATACGGCTTTCTTATTTCTTTTAATAAAATGTGGAGGCAAAGATACGATTTTTTATTCACACCACACCTTGCAAACTATTTATTTTAGAAGCTGTTTTGAATTTATCGTGCGATGATTTGGGATGAGTTTTTGAGGCATTTTCGCTTCTGTGATGAGGAAGATAGCGGGCTATCTGACGAAGAACAGGAG
>NZ_NFJA01000132.1:0-6434 GCF_002159615.1 Bacteroides sp. An279 | reverse complement strand
TTTGATTTGCAACTATAAAATTACTCATTTTCTGCGATATGCGGAAATCCCTGTGCCTCTTTTATATCCCAAGAAGAAGGTTATCTATTAACTTGCGAAACTTGAATTAGTATATAAGTTAACGATGGCTTACATGCATTTATCTAGAAAACCTGATAGTTTATTCGATATAAAAATTATTTCTTTAATTAATAATTAGTTATGGATTTTAATTTTTATATTTGCAAATAAAAACGTGTGTTTGCAAATCAAATAAAACGTGTAACTGCAAACAATAAAAAACTTGTGATTCTATTATATGGCAACGATAGCGGAAAAAATGGTTGAGTCCTTAAAGGTGCTGCAAGCTTTACAGGACGATAAAACATGTGTTGTGTTGAAAGGAACAAATGAAATCAGCCGTACCCACCTGAACAGGCTGCTTAAAAGCGGATATTTACAGGAAGTGATGAAAGGCTGGTATATTTCTTCTAGACCGGGTGCAGAAGGGGACACAACAGTATGGTACACCTCGTACTGGTATTTTGTGGCTAAATATGCTACAGAACGGTTCGGAAATGAGTGGTGCCTGACTCCTGAACAGTCACTTGACATCCATTCCGGGAAGAGCACGATTCCCGTACAATCGATTATACGTTCCCCGCATGGCAACAATAACATGATAAAACTGATGTATGGTACTTCTCTGTTTGACTTGAAAGCGGATGTTCCGGCAGAGATTACCAAGCATCCTTTATATGGTGTGAATATGTATTCATTGGCTGAAGGGCTGGTTTATGCCTCCCCTTCCTATTTTCAGACGGAAGAGGTAGCCGCACGCACCTGTCTGTCAATGGTAAAAGATGCTTCTGACCTTATCAGAATCCTTTCGGAGAAAGGAGCTTCATTAAGAGCAGGTAGAATAGTCGGTGCTTTCCGTAATATAGGGAATGACAAAATCGCTGATGCCATAATGCAGTTTATGAAAAGACTTGGGTATAATGTGGTTGAAGAAGACCCTTTCAGCCACACTCCTGCCATTCCTATAACTTATCAGATTTCCCCCTATGCCACCCGGCTGAGACTTATGTGGGAGAATATGAGAAAAACAGTATTGTCATTGTTCCCAAAGGCTCCAGGAATGAATGCTGATATAGAAGGGTATCTGAAAAGTGTCGATGAGAGGTATACTGAGGATGCTTATCATTCGCTTTCCATAGAAGGCTACAAAGTGTCTCCCGAACTGATTGCAAAGGTAGGTGCCGGAGACTGGAAACCGGAAAGTGAAGATAAAGAGCAAAAGAATGCGTTGGTTGCGCGAGGCTATTATCAGGCATTTCAAGAGGTAAAACGTACCATATTGGAAATCCTGAAAGGTAAGAATCCGGGTGAAGCCATTGAGGAATCTCACGGGAACTGGTATTTTGAGATGTGGTCTCCTTTCATTGTTGCGAATATATTAAAGCCATCAGATTTAGTCGGGTATCGTACAGGACAGGTGTATATACGCGGCTCGTTGCATATACCCCTCCCTCCTACCGCTGTCAATGATGCGATGGATGTCCTTTTCGACTTATTGAAGAATGAACCCAGTCCGGCTGTCAGGGCTGTATTGGGGCATTTCTTCTTTGTATTCGTTCACCCGTATATGGATGGCAACGGACGCATGGGGCGTTTTATACTAAATACGATGCTTGCTTCCGGCGGTTATAACTGGACAGTCATTCCAGTTGATAGAAGAAACGAATATATGCAGGCATTGGAGAAAGCGAGTGTCGAAGGTGACATATCCGACTTTACAAGGGTTATCGCCTCTCTATTGCGCTAAACCTCAGTGGAATCTGCAATTTTGCCAAGGAAATTATCGGGCAAAGCCGTAATGTTGATGTACCGGCTTTGCCCATTACTCGGTTTTGATTATGTGTCAGATTCAAAATCCTATAAATTCATATATTTCTTTACTGCCGCTTGAATTTCTTTATTGTATTTTTCAAATGCGGCTTCAAGAATATTGGTGGCTAACACATGCATACTTACACCTGAAACATTTGCAAGTCTCTTAAGTTTGCCATGTGTTTCTTTTGAGATGCGGATCATTTCCACCTCCTTTATTTTCCTTTCCTGGAATAATAAGTTATACTCCTCTTTTCGGTTGGCTTCTTTGTCCTTTTCGACATTTTCTTGGATGGCTTTATCCTTTTTTTCCGAAAGTACGTTTTCAGGTTTAACAGCTTCTTTTATTTCTTGCTGCCCTTCTTCTTTTTGTGCTAGTTCCGGATTCGTTGTTATTGTAGGAGCCACATTTTCCGTTTCCTTTATTTCCTTTTCCATCTTGGATGCATTGGCCAAGAGTTTGCTCATGCCGGTTGATGTCGTCTTATTTCCCATGTTATTCCTCCTCAATATGTTTGCTGATTAATTCTATCACTTCCTCACAGAACTGGTCACACGGATGATGGTAATTGCTGCTTAATGTTGACAGGTTCCTCTGATAATCCACCCTCGAATCTTTGATATAGCTTTCCATGAGCTGGAAAGGTAGATTTTCCTTATTTTTAATTATTTCCTTAAACTCCAGAACATTTGGCATTACCCTATTCATCACACCTCTTACGGTTGTCTTCATGCCATTTTCCTTTCGTGCCTTTATGATGTTTTTATATACACTATCATAGAAGTATAAAGTAGCACTTAAATCCGTGTTGTTCGGTTCAAAAGGCATAATAACGATGTCAATGAAATGCAAGGTTTCTACTACACCATTTTGTTTAAGGTTACCCGGAAAGTCAACTAATATGACATCAAAACTTTCTTTCAGGAAATCCAGCTGGTTGATGAACTCTGAGGAAGAAATATTCATTACTTCGTATTCTTCCTTCAAGTTGTTGCTTTCATCACTTTCGGATTGGCGAAGCCTTCCCATTGTATTCTGCATGTCGTCAATATCCACAACTCCAATTTTTATGCCGTCCTCACCCAATGAGTGTACATAGCCTGCGAATAATGCAGTCAGTGTTGATTTTCCAACCCCACCTTTGGGGTTTTCGAATGCTAACGTTATACCAGGTAATTTCTTCCCCATAATCTATCAAATTTAGTTATTGTGCAAATATAAAATTTAGAAATTAATAATGCAAGAAATAACATAATTTATTACGTGAAAAAGAAAGATATTTATTCCTAACGTATATAAGTAATACATATCGTACATAATAAATTAAATACATACATTAATATGATATAAAGAAAATAAGAAATAAAATATTTAATATATTAATAAAGAAAGAAATAAATAAAGTAAGTAATAAAGTAAGTACTAATGTGTTAATGTAATATTTGCACATTAGTACATTAGTACAAATGTTATAGTGTAACATTGTTTGCTATGTATAATATGTACAAAGTTACTTTGTTGCAAATGTTACAATGTTACAAAGTAACTTCCGCTATATTTGGACTCTTTATACCTTTGTTTTTTTAATCCAGATTAATTAAATCACGAAAATTCTTCAGTATTATTGCTTACCATAATCATATTTATTACCTTAGTACACGCAAGGTATGTTTTTGTATATACAAAAACTCCTTGCATCAACCGAGTTGATGTATTCTGCTCGTTTTACTCACAAATTTAGGACTTGTATTATGAACGAAAAACGTACCCAATCTATTATATTGAGGTTGACAGAAAAGGAGAAAGAGATGCTTGTTTTTTTGGCAAAAAGACATGATATGAATATATCTTCTTATGTGCGCAATATGTCATTGAAAGGTTCTGTCGTTACGAAAACCGATATTCAAACCGTTATAGAATTGAAGAGAATAGGTAACAATCTTAACCAGATAGCAAAACAAATTAACCTGATACCTCATGAAGATAACATAAAAATCCACCTTCAGGAGATACATGATTCGTTAAATATGATATCAGAAATAACAAAAAAACTCGTATGAAATGATTGCTAAAATTGAACCGGCTTTTTCATCCATGTCAACATTGTGCCGAAAAATCGAATACCAACTGGAGAAAATATCTTCAGGTGAAGCCAAAGAATTATTCAATTCTACGGGTGATGCCTTAACTTCATTTTCAGAGTATATGTTTCTTTTCTCTTCGCTTAATGACAGGGTGAAACTGCCTTATTCTGAAATTACTTTGAATCTTTCTCCCGGTGAAAGACTATCTGATGATGATTGGGTTAATCTGTCGACAGAATATATGGAAAAAATGGGGTATGGGAACTGTTGCTATTCGGTCATTTTAAATATCGACAAGGAGCATTCCCATGTTCATATATTGCACAGCCGCATAGATTCCGAAGGGAAATCCGTATCGAATTCTTTGGATTATAAACGGTCGGAAAAACTGGCGAGAGATCTTGAAAAGAAATATAACCTTATCAGTCTTACGGAAAATGGAAAGACAAAAGAACGGTTGTCTTCAATTTCCGGACAACGCTACTATTTTGATAATGCTTTGAAGAAGGCAGCCAGAAATTATGCTGTTAAAGATAGGGTGATGACTATTTTATCCTCATCTGGTGCATCAGAGCTGCTTGGCGATAGATTATTCAAATCAAGACTGAGCAATGAAGAATGGATGTCTGTTCTAGGCAATCATGAGTATGATGCTATTCTTTCCATTCTCAAAAAAGGTGGATTTATGAAGTCATTATATAAAGAGGACCTTTTATGCAGACTCGATAAAGCCTATGCCGTGAGCAATACTTTTCAGGAATTCAGGTTCAATCTGCAAAAGGATGGAGTATATATGCGTCTGACAAGTAAAAAAGACAAGTCATATTATGTGTATGGCTTGTCTGAAGATTCATTCTATATTAAGGATACATCCTTACCTCAGAAATTCAGATATGGAAATATGAACTTTGATGTAAGGTCTATGTCTTACGATGAACAGAAGCATTTCATTTTTAATAAACTGAACCTGATGTTGGGAAAATCCGCTTCTTATGAAGATTTTAAGCGTTTATTGGGAGAATCCGGTATAGGTATAAAAGAACATGTGAATAGCCAAGGCGTATATGGTCTCTCTTTTTCTATTATGGATATAGATATGGCATTTGAATTTAAGGCCTCCGACATATCGCGAAAATTTTCTTTCGCAAATATTCAGAGACATTTCTCCAGTGATCCGTTTTTACATGACAACACGATTCATAGGGTAGGGGAGTGGCGAGAGTCTTTGGAACGCGACAATGAATATATGTCACATTCTTCTTTACCTTTCATTCCAGATATTGATATTACAGGAGGCGGCAGGAAAAATAAGGAAGATGATTTTCTGCCAGCCAAACGTAAAAGGAAACATAAAAACAATGATTTGTCACTTTAAAATTATCAAATATGAATTTTCAAACTCTTTTAAAAAAATATACTCCGGTTGAGCATGGCGATTTCTTTCGCCTATATAGAATCAACAATAGAGGTTATGTAATTTACTGTAATGAAAATAATGTACTTTGCTGTATGGAATTGTGCGGTTTTACTGACCTTTCAATAAATGTGTTGGCTGAATTACTCAATGCCAATTTTGAGGCCAAGGAGGAGTGCGAAGAATTTTCTCTACCAGTACGTTGCTGCAGGCAGCAGATAATTGATTATTTGTTTGATGTATCAGCTAAGGAAACCAATGTAAAGCTCAAGCATGTTTCGGGGTTGCATGGATATTTGCTTAAATCCATACATCAGGATAAGTCAGGGGAAAATGCCTATCGCAATCTTTTTCAGTTTGATTCTGTAAACGGGATTACAAAACTTTTATTTGACGACAAACAGTGTCTTGCTTCGATACGGACAGACAAGTCCGGTTCGGTATATATCTGCTGGAATCCTATCTTGTTCCTTGGACTGGACAAGTCCGGTGATCCGGACTCTACAGGTTATTTACTTGCTTCATCTTCTCCTTTGCTGGTTGATTATGTTTTGTCTAAAATATCTTGTGAACGGGATATAAAAGTAATGGTCGGAAGCAATTATTTAGAGGCACTGCTTTTTATTTCTTCATTTGCTTCTTCACATGATATGTCATATAAGCTATCTGTGTATTGTGATGAAATGAATGTGCTCATTCAGTTCTTGAACTGGCCTACTCCTCAGAAGATAATAAACTTTATCTCTCTACTTAATAAGCATATACCAGAGGGATATGAAAAGCTTTCATGCGTTATGGTTAATAAGAAAATATATTTGCAGGTTCCGGCTATTCGGTCTTATTTAAAGCCATTGCTTTACTTATACTTTGATTTGTGGGGTGACTCATTATATTTGTCCTTATTGAAGTTAGATGCATCCTAATTATTATATTTGCATCCATTTTTATATATTTATTATTCAAGTTTCGCAAGTTAATAGATAACCTTCTTCTTGGGATATAAAAGAGGCACAGGGATTTCCGCATATCGCAGAAAATGAGTAATTTTATAGTTGCAAATCAA
>NZ_NFJA01000131.1:0-6477 GCF_002159615.1 Bacteroides sp. An279 | reverse complement strand
TTTATCGTGCGATGATTTGGGATGAGTTTTTGAGGCATTTTCGCTTTTGTGATGAGGAAGATAGCGGGCTATCTGACGAAGAACAGGAGCGGAAAGGACCAAAAAATCGTCCAAAGCACACACGAAAACGGATACATCAAGCCAAGAAAAACTTTTTGGAAAAATTCAAAACAGCTTCTTAGAAACTGCTTTGGATTTATCGTGTGTTGATTGGGGAGGAGAGACGCAAAATCTTGTGTCTTTACTATGAGGAAGATAGTGGGGGTATCTGACGAAGAACAGAAACGGAAAGGACCCCCAAATTACCTAGAGCACACACGAAAACGAATACATCAAGATGAGAAAAACTTTTTGGAGAAATTCGAAATAGTTTTTTACCATATTTGTATGCCGATTCAAGGATTATGATAAAACCAGGGAGAGTGGTTGGCTATAACTCCCAAACGCATTAACGGAAAAATAGAATAAAGAATGAGAATCATCGGAAATTTATTGTGGTGGCTCTTTGGCGGACTGGAAGCCGCAATCGGATATTTTACAGGCAGCCTGGCTATTGCCTGTACCATCATCGGTATACCGGTTGCCTTGCAAACATTCAAGATTGGGCTGCTCTGCCTGTGGCCTTTCGGTGCAGAAGTAAAGGATACGGAATCACCTATGGGATGCATTCGTATCCCACTCAACCTGTTATGGATTATTTTCGGTGGGCTAATGGCATGGATTATGCACATTTTCTTTGGCTTATTGCTTTTCATCACTATTATCGGCATCCCTTTTGCCAAACAACATTTCAAGATGGCAAAGTTATCCTTGGCACCGTTTGGCAAAGATGTGTCACTCAATCTATGAATACAATGATGGATTTAACATTACTTACCGAAAAAGTTCGCGCTGTGGCTATCGAGGCTGGTGCATTTATTCGTGAAGAACGGAAGAAATTCGACTGGAATGCTGTCGAGAAGAAACACGCACACGACTATGTGTCATACGTAGATAAGGAGTCAGAGAAACGTCTCGTATCCAGTCTCAATGAATTACTTCCAGAAGCAAGTTTCATTGCAGAAGAAGGAAGTATGCCTCAAAACGAAAATGCGCCATATTGTTGGCTGGTTGACCCGCTGGACGGCACCACTAACTTCATTCACAACAATGCTCCCTATTGCGTCAGCATTGCTTTGCGTGACCAAAAGGAATTGCTACTGGGCGTGGTTTACGAAATCACACATGACGAATGTTATTGGACCTGCAAAGGATCCGCTTCGTACTTGAACGGAAACAAGATACACGTGTCACAAGTAAACGCATTGGAAGATGCTTTTATTGCCTTAGGCTTTCCTTACGACTCGGACGCTTACAAGCCCATAGCCATACATTTGGTCGACTGCCTTTATGGGTACGTAGGAGGATTGCGTCTGATGGGGGCTGCGGCAGTCGAGTTGTGTTATGTGGCAGCTGGACGCTTTGAGGCTCGTATTGAGGCTTTTCTGGGACCGTGGGACATTGCAGCAGGTGCTCTTATCCTGCAAAACGCAGGAGGCCAGGTAACCGACTTCAAGGGAGGAAATACGTACCATTCCGGACGGCAAGTCCTGGCTTCCAACGGTAAAACACACACCGAATTGTTGAATATCCTTGGCGAGTGGTAAAATACTTCCGCTTTGTTGGCTTATTTCCAACTTTTTTTGTATGTTTGTGTCACCAAAAAAGAAAGGACATGAACATATCAGAGATAATAGAGTTTCTGAAACAACTGGCGGCGAACAACAACCGAATTTGGTTTCAGGAACATAAGGCGGAATATTTGCATGTACAGGAAATGTTTAACGAACTGCTTGCCGCGCTTATCGCACGTATCGCTGTGTTCGATAAAAGCGTGGCACATGTCCGTCCGCAAGATTGTACTTACCGCATTTACCGCGACATTCGTTTCTCCTCAGACAAGTCGCCTTACAAGCGGCACATCGGTGGATATATTAATGCCAAAGGCAAAAAATCAAATCATTGTGGTTATTACATCCACTTGGAGCCAGGTAATTGCATGTTGGCAGGAGGTAGCTGGTGTCTGCCGGCAAATGTGCTGAAGGCCGTCCGGCAGTCGGTGTACGACAACATTGACGAATTCCGCGCCATTGTAGAAGCCCCTGCTTTCAGACGGTATTTCCCCGTTATCGGCGAAGAGCACTTGAAAACCCTGCCAAAAGGATTTCCCAAAGACTTTCCTTATCCCCAGTATCTCTGTTGTAAGGATTATTCGGTGTCTTATCGGGTATCAGACAACTTTTTTGAAGTTCCCGATTTTTTGGAACAGACTGCTGAAGTGTTTAGGCAAATGAAGCCTTTTGCTGATTTTACTAACTTTACGATAGACGATTTTGAGTAATTTCTATTATCAAACCTTATAAAACGATACGACTATGGTTGTCGACAAACTGGAAAACATGGAAAAATATGTGTCGTTGAACCCGCTGTTCGCCGATGCATTGGCTTTTTTGAAAGCAACCGACCTAAATGCCCACGAATTGGGCAAAATGACTCTGAAAGAAGGTGAACTCACCGTCAACTTTTCGCAAACCCGTCCAAAAACGAAAGAAGAGGCGAAGCTGGAGACCCACAACAACTTTATCGACATTCAAATCCCGCTTTCGGGAGTGGAGCTGATGGGTTACATGCCGCGCACCGACTTGCCCGAAGAAGAATACAATGCGGAAAAAGATATTACCTTCTATAAGGGCTTGGCACCTGACTACCTGACCGTGAAGCCAGGCATGTTCGCCATTTTCTTTCCTGAAGACGCGCATGCGCCCGGCGTAACCCCCGATGGAGTGAAAAAAATTATCATAAAAGTAAAAGCAAACAGATTAAAAGGCTAATACCATGGACGAAGAATTGAATATCATTAAGAACGACCCTTGGCTGGAACCATACAAGGATGCCATCACAGGCAGACACCAGCATGCCATTGACAAGGAAAAGGAACTGACTGGAAAGAAGACCCTGGCAGACTTCGCTACCGGGCATCTTTATTTTGGACTTCATCACACCGAAAAAGGATGGACTTTTCGCGAGTGGGCTCCCAATGCTACTGCTATCTACCTTATCGGTGATTTCAACGGCTGGCAGGAACAACCCAAGTTCAAATTGAGGAAAGTAAAGAATAGTGGAAACTGGGAAATCAATCTGCCGGAAAAAGCCATGAAGCACGGCGACCTGTACAAGCTGAAAGTGTATTGGGAAGGCGGATGTGGCGAACGCATTCCTGCGTGGGCTACCCGTGTGGTGCAGGATGACGAAACCAAAATATTCAGTGCGCAGGTGTGGAACCCAAGCAAACCTTACAAGTTCAAGAAAAAAGTCTTCAATCCCAATATCTCGCCCCTGATGATTTACGAATGCCACATCGGTATGTCGCAGGACGCCGAGAAAGTGGGCACATACAACGAATTCCGCGAAAATGTGCTTCCGCGTGTGGTAAAAGACGGTTACAACTGTATTCAAGTCATGGCCATTCAGGAACATCCTTATTATGGAAGTTTCGGCTATCACGTATCAAGCTTTTTTGCACCTTCTTCCCGTTTCGGAACGCCTGAAGAACTGAAGCAACTTATCGACACAGCTCACCAAATGGGCGTGGCAGTCATCATGGACATTGTGCACTCTCATGCCGTAAAGAATGAAGTGGAAGGATTGGGCAACTTTGCCGGAGACCCTTGCCAGTATTTCTACCAAGGCGACCGCCGAGAGCATCCGGCTTGGGACTCGCTCTGCTTCGATTATGGAAAGAATGAAGTGCTTCACTTCTTGCTGTCCAATTGCAAGTACTGGCTGGATGAGTTCCATTTCGATGGGTTCCGGTTCGATGGTGTTACTTCGATGCTTTATTACAGCCACGGTCTGGGAGAGGCGTTCTGTAGCTATGAAGATTATTTCAACGGCCATCAGGACGACAATGCTATCTGTTACCTCACATTGGCAAACAAATTGATACATCAGGTGAATCCGCGTGCCATTACTATTGCTGAGGAAGTGTCGGGTATGCCGGGGCTGGCAGCACCCTTCGCCGATGGAGGCTACGGCTTCGACTATCGTATGGCAATGAACATTCCTGACTACTGGATAAAAATCATCAAGGAACGCCGTGATGAGGACTGGAAACCTTCCAGCATGTTTTGGGAAGTAACTAACCGCAGAAAAGATGAGAAGACCATCTCGTACTGCGAAAGTCACGACCAGGCATTAGTGGGTGACAAAACCATTATCTTCCGGTTGATAGACGCGGACATGTACTGGCATTTCCGCATCGGCGATGAAAACGGTACTGTAGAACGGGGTATCGCCCTGCACAAAATGATACGCCTGCTTACGGCATCTACCATTAACGGTGGATACTTGAATTTCATGGGTAATGAGTTCGGTCATCCGGAATGGATTGACTTCCCACGTGAAGGCAATGGTTGGTCGTATAAATATGCCCGCCGTCAGTGGCACCTGGTAGATGACCCAACTTTATGTTACCACTATCTGGGCGATTTCGACGCAGCCATGGTACACCTTATCGAAAGTGTAAAGAACATCCAGAAGACTGATGTCATAGAAGTATGGCACAATGATGGAGACCAAGTATTGGCTTACCGTCGGAAAGACCTGATATTCGTATTTAATTTCAACCCGACCCGCTCGTTCACCGACTATGGATTTCTGGTTCCGAGAGGCGAATATCATGTGGTGTTGAATACAGACAGTAAGGAATTCGGTGGCTTTGGATTTGCTGATGATACAGTAGCCCATTTCACCTGCGCCGACCCGCTGTACGCGAAAGAAAAGAAAGAATGGCTTAAGCTCTACATTCCTGCCCGTTCGGCTGTAGTACTCAAACGCCAGAAATAAACTAAAGGAGGCGTGTCTGGGCAAGTTCCAAGGCACACCTCCTTATTTTACTAGAACCCCGTAGAGATATGAGTGAATACATCCATACCGCATACAAAAAAA
The DNA here is from genome assembly GCF_002159615.1 of Bacteroides sp. An279. NCBI lineage: Bacteria > Pseudomonadati > Bacteroidota > Bacteroidia > Bacteroidales > Bacteroidaceae > Bacteroides > Bacteroides sp. An279. The sequence continues at coordinate 1,491 of NZ_NFJA01000131.1, read as the reverse complement.
CTGCTCGCATACAGACTGTCGTATGCGGTCTTCTTTTTTCTGCATTTAGCTTTACCTACCTATATGTTTTCCAGAGCGATATCCTGGAAGCGTTGCATTTTTCATTAGCTCACGGCAAAACACATTTTGCCCCTTTGGCAAGTGCCATTATCATCACCGTTATTTTATTGTTACTGCGCTGGGGTGTCAACAGCCTGCTAGGCTTGAAGGGTAATGTGCGTGCTTTATCTTATTTTCCTTCCTGCCTTATTTTAGGCGCATTGACCGATGTGGGAAAAGATGTCTACACTGGCGGTTACCATACTTTCTGGGGCTGGATGCTCCCGCTTGTACTGATGATTTACATTGCAGTGGCATATTGGCTGCGCCGTATCTTCCGCAATCAGCTAAATCACGAAAACAATCCTATCATCCTTATGAATTGCAATATACTGATAGTGATAGTACTCTGTTTGATGGCTGCGCTTATCGGAAATACCAATCGTGCTTTCCATCACGAACTGGAAGCCGAACATCATTTACGTTTACGGCAGTATCAGCAAGTCTTAAAGGCAGGAGAAAAATCGCTGGATGCTTCCCGGACGTTAACCGTACTTCGTTCAATAGCTCTCTCTCATACCGGTGAGCTGGGCAAACGCCTTTTTACTTTCCCGCAGCATTACCGATCTGGCGGATTATTTTTTGCCGATGACTCCACTCAGACCTATCGCTATACTAACGATTCCATCTATTATCTGCTAGGCGTACGGCCATATGCAGGCGAAAAGTGGCTGACTTTCTTGCAAAACATCTGCTACAAAGGTACGGGAAAATACACAGCTCTAGATTATTATCTCTCGGCTCTATTGCTCGAAAAAGATTTGGATACGTTTGTTAAGGCTGTGAATGACCTCTATGAAATTGAGGAGGAGCTGCCTCGCCATTACAGCGAAGCCCTGTTGATTTATCGAGACTCACATCCCGAATACCCAGTGCAAATAACCGACAGCACCTTGGTCAAACGTTACATTACATACAGGGAACGTCAAGTTGGATTCACCTCATACACAGAGGAACGGAATAGAATGCGCCGTGAGTTTGGCGACACCTATTGGTGGTACTTCGACTACCAGGAATAACCAGATTCGTACTTGTAGAAATTCAAAATAGTTTCTTAATCCTCAAACAGAGCAATAAGAGAGTATTTTTAATTTTTCCGATAAATTTGTTTAGCGGATATGATCAATGTATGATTGAAAGGTTCAGTATCTGTTTCAGACTGTCTTCCTTTTACGTTCTCCATTCCAAGAAAGTACGGTTTTGGGACGGAAACTATAAAAGGTAACCATACTATTTTCCGCCACGACAATTTTATCGGCTGTTTTTCAGCCGATAAAATAAAAGTAAGCATTCGATAAACTACAGTCATTAAATATCTATATAATGATAGCGACTGTTACTATTGGATTCATAGTGACAGTCGCTATAGTTTTGTTGAACCTGTATGTTGAC
>NZ_NFJA01000130.1:0-6531 GCF_002159615.1 Bacteroides sp. An279 | reverse complement strand
TGACGAAGAACAGGAGCGAAAAAGACCAAAAAATCGCCCAAAGCACACACGAAAACGGATACATCAAGCCAAGAAAAACTTTTTGGAGAAATTCAAAACAGCTTCTTAGAATCTGTTTAAACTTTGCTTAGGTTTATTTTGCAAATTGTATTCGTCGGATAGCCCGCTATCATTCTCATAAAATCGAGAAAACATCCTCGAAAACAGTTTTTTCTTATCTTCTTAGCATCAATGTCTTGAAAGGAGTGGGGTATGGGGTCTCAAACTCCATCCATTCGTGTGTTACTGGATGGTAAAAACACAATTTAAAGGCATGAAGGGCCAATCTTTCCAACGGATTCATTTCGCATCCATAACGTTCGTCTCCTACAACGGGATGCCCTAATGATTGCATGTGTACGCGAATCTGATTTTTCCGCCCCGTTTCCAGTTGCAATTCCAATAACGAAAAGCCATTGGCACGCTTGATGGTGTGATAATGAGTCACCGAATATTTGCCTCCGTCATCTGTCGGAGAGGAGCTTACGTATAGCTTACGGTCGGTAAGCCAAGAACATACCGTGCCTTCATCTTGTTCCATCTCTCCTTGTACAATTGCTACATAGCGGCGGTCGCGCACAAGGTCGTGCCAGTTATCACGTAATGTATGCTGCGTTTTTTCATCTTTGGCATACATCATAATACCTGATGTTTCCCTATCCAGACGGTGGACGACATAAATCCGGTTCCCTTTATGAATCCGTTTTACATACTCATTTAATATATGTTGTGCCGTCCGCTCTTTTTGACGTTCTGTAGCAACCGAGAGCAACCCTTCTTTTTTTTCGACAACGATGATGTATGCATCTTCATACAAAATCTTCAGCATCGGATGATGGAATTCGTGTTTGTGCTTTTCCCGGCTGATTTGCACACACATGCCCGGTTGCAACGGATAATTGTAAAGCGTCTGAATCGTATTGTCCACCAATACCACCCGGTTAGTCAATAAAGCTTTAACCCGTGTGCGGCTTATTCCTGCCATTTTCTTCATCAGGAATTCCATCAATCCGGCAGGTTCGGTTACCCGGTAAGTTGTATATTTCGAAGTAGCATGCGCCTTAATAGGCTTGTTTGTCTTAAAGTCTTTTATTGCCACGTCTATTATTTTTTAATGAATTTTCTTTTCTAACAATACCACATTTTCCACATGATGCGTATGTGGAAACATATCTACCGGCTGGACTGCCTTTACTTTATATTTCACATCGAGTAACTGCAAATCGCGGGCTTGTGTAGCCGGATTGCAACTCACATAAACGATGCGTTCCGGTTCTGCCGCCAATATCACCTGAATGACATCGCCATGCATGCCTGCCCGAGGCGGGTCGGTAATGATCACGTCGGGCCGTCCATGCGTGCGGATAAAATCTTCGGTCAGGATATCTTTCATATCGCCTGCATAAAACAAGGTATTCTTTATGCCGTTCAATTCTGAATTGACTTTGGCATCCTCTATCGCTTCGGGCACATATTCGATTCCTATTACCTTTTTAGCCTGACGGGAAACGAAATTAGCGATGGTTCCGGTTCCGGTATACAAATCATATACCAGCTCATTGCCCGTTAATCCGGCAAAGTCACGGGCTACCTTATATAAATTATAAGCTTGTTCTGAATTGGTCTGATAGAATGACTTGGGACCTACCTTGAACCGAAGCCCTTCCATCTCTTCGAAAATATGGTCTTTCCCTTTGAATACGCATACATCCAAATCGCCGATTGTATCGTTGCATTTGTTATTGACCACATATAATAAGGAGGTGATTTGAGGGAACTTGTCCGCCACAAATTGAAGGAGTTCCTTCATTTTCTCCAATTCCTCGTCATTCACAATCTTGCATTGCAACAAGACCATCAACTCTCCGGTAGAAGAAGTGCGTACCATCATATTGCGCAACATGCCTTCTTGCGTGCGCAGGTTGAAAAAAGCATACTGATGTTCGTATGCATAGTCGCGGATAGCGTTGCGGATTTGATTGGAAATATCATCCTGGAGCCAGCATTTCTCGATGGCAAGTACTTTGTCGAACGCACCGGGGATATGAAAACCCACCGCATTCATCTGCTCGTATTTCACATCCTGCTTCACTTCTTCTTCGGTCAGCCAACGCTTGTTCGAGAATGTGAATTCCAGCTTATTGCGATAATACATCGTCTTTTCCGAACCGATGATGGGGCTGATTTCCGGCAATTCGATTTTCCCGATGCGGGTCAGATTGTCATACACTTGTTTTTGCTTGTACCGAATCTGGTCGGCATACGCCAGACATTGCCACTTGCATCCGCCACACACACCGTAATGCTCGCAAAACGGCTCTACACGCATCGGAGACTTTTCGTGCAACTTTACGGCTACAGCTTCCGCATAATGGTTTTTCTTCCGCTTGACTTGCAAATCGACAACATCGCCCGGCACTACGTATGGCACAAAGATGACCAAATCATTCACCTTGGCAACAGCTTTTCCCTCTGCCGCCACATCCGTTATCGTTACCTTTTCCAGTAAAGGAAGTTCTTTCTTCTTTCTTGTCACGTTGTTTTTCTAATAAATCAAGTTTGCGTGCAAAGGTAAGCATTTTCCTTCATATTCCGGAAAGATTTTAAAGGAAGTCCGAATTTATCCGCATTTATTTTTCACATCCCTGCATAATTTCCCCCAAACTCTTGACAACCGCCTTCCCGGATGGTATCATTGCGAGACGCAGCCGGTTGCGGAAGCCCGCGGATACAGGTGCGGAGGCAAGCGCATATAGGTGCATACGTTGCAAGATTATTAATCTTACACCAGACGAAGCTATCTATATGGCCAGCCAATCATAATGGTATGAAAAAGCCTGAGAGCCGCTTTTGGCAAGTCTGTTTGTCAAAACATGCCCAAAAACACCTTATTTGTATTTGATATGTTGCAAATTTTCCATAGCTTTGCAGACACTCTACTTATGAGAAACATAATAACCTAATAAATCTTACCAAAAGAAATGGAAACAAAAAGAGTTTACACCTTCGGAAACGGACATGCCGAAGGAAAAGCAGACATGAGAAACCTGCTGGGCGGTAAAGGCGCTAACCTTGCTGAAATGAACCTGATTGGCGTACCTGTTCCTCCCGGTTTCACCATTACTACAGAAGTTTGTAACGAATATTTCGAAAAAGGCAAAGACGATGTAGTAGCTCTGTTGAAAGATGACGTCGAAAAGTCTATTGCGGGAGTCGAAACACTCATGAAATCAAAGTTCGGTGATGTAGAAAATCCGTTGCTCGTATCTGTACGTTCGGGTGCACGCGCGTCTATGCCGGGCATGATGGACACTATCCTGAACTTGGGGCTGAATGACGAAGTGGTTGCCGGATTGGCACGCAAGACAGGCAACGAACGTTTCGCATGGGATTCATACCGCCGTTTCGTGCAGATGTATGGCGATGTTGTATTGGGCATGAAGCCTGCCAATAAAGATGATATCGACCCGTTCGAGGCGATTATCGAAGACGTGAAGAAGAAGAAAGGGGTCCGCTTGGACAATGAACTGGAAGTGGACGACCTGAAAGAACTGGTAAGACGCTTCAAGGAAGCTGTTAAGACTCAAACCGGTAAAGAATTCCCTGCCAATGCTTACGAACAATTGTGGGGAGCTATCTGTGCCGTATTTGATTCGTGGATGAACGAACGTGCTATCCTTTACCGGAAAATGGAAGGCATACCGGCTGAATGGGGTACTGCCGTAAACGTACAGGCAATGGTATTCGGAAACATGGGCGACACGTCTGCTACCGGCGTTTGCTTCTCTCGTGATGCCGCTACAGGCGAAGACCTCTTCAACGGTGAATACCTGATTAACGCCCAAGGCGAAGACGTAGTGGCAGGTATCCGCACGCCGCAACAGATTACTAAAATCGGTTCTCAACGCTGGGCGCAACTGCAAGGCATTTCAGAAGAAGAACGTGCCAGCAAATATCCTTCGATGGAAGAGGCCATGCCGGAAATCTATAAAGAACTTGACGAGCTGCAGACCAAACTGGAAAACCACTATCATGACATGCAGGATATGGAATTCACAGTACAGGAAGGAAAACTTTGGTTCTTGCAGACCCGTAACGGAAAGCGTACAGGTGCTGCCATGGTGCGTATCGCCATGGAGATGCTGGAACAAGGCTTAATCGATGAAAAGACAGCTGTCTTGCGTTGCGAACCGAATAAGTTGGATGAACTGCTTCACCCTGTATTCGATAAAGAAGAACTCCGTAACGCTAAGGTCTTGACTCGCGGACTTCCCGCTTCTCCGGGTGCTGCTACAGGTCAAATCGTATTCTTTGCAGAAGATGCGGCTAAATGGCGTGCCGATGGTCATCGGGTGGTTATGGTACGTATCGAAACTTCTCCCGAAGACTTGGCTGGAATGACCGTTGCTGAAGGTATCTTGACCGCACGTGGCGGTATGACTTCACATGCTGCCGTAGTGGCTCGCGGTATGGGTAAATGCTGTGTGTCGGGTGCAGGAGCTATCAATGTAGACTATAAAGCCCGCACGGTAGAAATCGATGGTGTCGTGCTGAAAGAAGGTGACTATATTTCCTTGAACGGTAGTACAGGCGAAGTTTATCAGGGTGAAGTGCCTACCAAGGCAGCTGAAGTATCAGGAAACTTTGCAAAACTGATGGACTTGTGTAACAAATATACCCGCTTGCAGGTACGTACCAATGCCGATACTCCCCACGATGCGGAAGTAGCCCGTAAGTTTGGTGCCGTAGGTATCGGACTTTGCCGTACGGAACACATGTTCTTTGACAATCAGAAGATTATCGCTATGCGTGAAATGATTCTGGCACCGGATGAAGAAGGACGCAAGAAGGCACTTGCTAAGTTGTTGCCTTACCAGAAGAATGACTTCAAGGGCATATTCAAAGCAATGGACGGTTATCCTGTAAATGTACGTTTGCTCGACCCGCCTTTGCATGAATTCGTTCCGCACGACCAGAAAGGCCAGGAGGAAATGGCGAAAGCGATGGGTGTTACGGTAGATTATATCCACCAGCGTGTAGAAAGCCTGTGCGAGCACAACCCGATGTTAGGTCATCGCGGATGCCGCTTGGGAAATACTTATCCCGAAATTACCGAAATGCAGACGGAGGCTATTTTGGGTGCCGCTTGTGAGCTGAAGAAAGAAGGTTACGACCCGCATCCTGAAATCATGGTTCCGTTGATTGGTATCTTGTACGAATTCGAAGCACAGGAAAACATCATCCGCGCTACGGCTAAAAGAGTTTTCGAACAAGAAGGTATAGAAGTTCCGTTCAAGGTAGGTACGATGATTGAAATTCCACGTGCGGCTCTGACCGCTAACCGCATCGCTTCGCATGCTGAATATTTCTCATTTGGAACGAATGACTTGACGCAGATGACATTTGGCTATTCGCGCGATGATATCGCTTCCTTCTTACCGGTTTATTTGGAGAAGAAGATTCTGAAAGTAGACCCGTTCCAGGTACTTGACCAGAACGGTGTAGGCCAGCTTATCCAAATGGCAGTAGAGAAAGGCCGTTCAGTACGTCCTGATTTGAAATGCGGTATCTGTGGCGAACATGGAGGCGAGCCTTCATCAGTGAAGTTCTGCGATAAAGTAGGATTGAACTATGTCAGCTGTTCTCCATTCCGTGTGCCTATCGCACGTTTGGCTGCGGCGCAGGCTGCTATTGAGAGATAAAGCAAGATAGCTAACTATTGGTAAGATAGGCGGCAGGTGTGGGAAAAAACACCTTGCCGCCTATCATCGTTAATGGGGTATGTACAATCTGATATGCTTGTTAGCGTATAGTATCGATATCGAAAGTTTTTTATAGTCAAAAGTGGGTAATTGGGCAGCAGATAAAAATGTATCCACATTACTAAGGCTAACGACAAAAAGGAAAACATGTCTATTCAAAAGACGTGTAATACCCTTATGTGTTACAAGGAATATTTCAGCGAACATTCGGACATGGATTTGGATGCATTCTTAGGCTTCATCCTTAACAATGTTGTAATGATATACATTTCTGCAGACTCATTCCATAAATACCTGTTTTTCGGAAACCTGCCTTTTCCAATGCCCGCATGGAGGCAAAATTGCCGGCATAGACCTTAGCAAAAATCCGCACGACATCGGTTTGGCTGAAATAATCGCTGACAGCTTGACGCAAAGCCTGCGTCATAATCCCTTTATTCCAATAGGGTTCGGCAATCCAATAACCTATTTCCGCATTAAAGCGTTCCACGTCTGTGCCTCTGTCGAAACTGATGTTTCCGGCAGCTTCCGCATTTATTTCAATGCAATAATTATTTTGTACCTCTTGGACCTTGATGTATCGTATGAATGCGGCTCGTTGAGTACCAGCATGATTTTATTTAATGAATGTCCGCAATTAGCCAATTCGACTGAGTTGAAAATGCAGTAGTACTGCGTTTGCCGATGCAGTATATATTCGTAGGCGGATGCAGTATATATTCAACCGCGA
>NZ_NFJA01000013.1:0-56363 GCF_002159615.1 Bacteroides sp. An279 | reverse complement strand
CCTTTTCGCTCCTGTTCTTCGTCAGATAGCCCGCTATCTTCCTCATCACAGAAGCGAAAATGCCTCAAAAACTCATCCCAAATCATCGCACGATAAATTCAAAACAGCTAAATTATACAGATTGTTTTCTACAAGCACTACTACTTTGTGTTTTCCTCCAAAGGCTGCTTTGGGGTATTCCAAAAACGTATGTTCCGGGAACGGTGTTTTGCAGAAATCAGATACGTCTGCAAATACATTTGTAATATTTATTCGTTGTTGGAAGGAGTCATTTCGCCTTCTACGTAAAGGCGTACTACTTCTTGTTTAGCATTGGTTCGCAGGGTGATTGATTTGCGGAAGTGTCCGGGGAATTTGCCTGCTCCGTTATAAGTAATGATGATTTCTCCACTTTCACCAGGTTTGATGGGTTCTTTAGGATATTGTGGGACGGTGCATCCACACGATGCGATGGCTTGATGGATGACTAACGGACCGTTGCCTGTATTGGTGAATTTGAATTTACAGGTTACCTTCGGGCTATTTTCAGGAAAAGAACCGAAATTGTGTGTCGTTTCATCGAATTTAATATCGGCAGTACCTGCTGCAATGGCAACTATTACCATCGCTACAAAACATAAGGTGGTAAGAATCTTTTTCATGGAATTTGCTTTATTTAAAAACGTTACAAAGTTAGGTTTTTTTCTGTTATCTGGATGTGTGTTAAGCGTTATAAAAATGAAAAATGCATATCTCACTAAATTTGGGTCTCACTAAATTTGTGGGATTGGCAATTGAAAATGAATGCGGGACGGGAAACACAGAACCTGTTTAATGTCCTGTGTTTCCCGTTCCATGATGTTATCCGCGGCTGATTTGTTTTACCCCTTTTACCGTTTTTATTTTCTTGATGAGTGCCTCCAGTTTATTGGTGTCGTCTACCATTATTGTAAGCATTCCTGAGAACAATCCATCGTTCGAATCGATGCTGATGGAACGCAGCAGGATATTGTCTTCTTTGTTAATGATAGAAGTGATGTTGGTCACGATACCTATGTCGTCGTGCCCTACGATGCGCAGTGTGATAGGGTATTGTTTCCCTTGACTTTTTCCTGCCCATCGTGCACGTACGATGCGGTAAGGGAACCGTGCTTTCAGTTCAGGAGCGTTCGGGCAGTCGCACCGGTGTATTTTGATGCCTCCCGAGATGGTAACGAAACCGAATACCTCATCACCGTAGATTGGGTTGCAGCAGCGTGCCAGCTTGAAATCGATGCCTTTCAAGTGCTGGTCGATGACCAGAACATCATCTTTGTACACGTTCTTTTCGTCTGTAGCTTGCTGTATGTTGAAATTTTCGGCACTTCGGTAAATCACTTCTTCGCGTTGATCGGTTTCTTTCCGTTGCATTTCCAGATAGTGATCTATCAATGTGTTGATATCTGTCGTTTCGTTGGCTATGCTTTGATAGAAATCGGTCACGGTTTTGAACCCAGATTTCTTGATGAGGCGCATCAGGATGGCTTCATCGTATTCTATTTTCCGGTTTTTGAATTTACGCTCCAAGGTTTCTCGTGCAAATTCGGTTTGTCGTGCCACCAGTTCCTTCAAGGCTTGGCGTATTTTGTTTCGGGCTTTCGAAGTCGTGACAAAATTCAGCCAGTCGCGTTTGGGTGTCTGTGTGGTAGAAGTCATGATTTCTACCTGGTCACCGCTGTTCAGGCTTTGTTTCAGTTGTACATTCCTGCCGTTTACTTTTGCTCCTACACAATGGCATCCCAAGTTAGAGTGAATGGCAAAAGCAAAATCCAGCACAGTGGCTCCTTGCGGGAGTTTGTACAAATCTCCTTTAGGACTAAACACGAATACTTCATCCTTGTACAGGTCCAGTTTGAACTGGTCGATGGTTTCGGCATCGTTGTCAGCATTTTCCAGTGTTTCCCGGATGGAGTTCAACCATTCGTCCAGTCCGCTTTCACCTTTGATACCTTTATATCGCCAATGGGCAGCAAGTCCTTTTTCGGCTATTTCATCCATACGTTCGGTGCGTATCTGTACTTCCACCCATTTGCCTTCGGGTCCCATTACTGTAATGTGGAGTGACTCATATCCATTGCTTTTGGGCACGGAAAGCCAGTCGCGCAGACGTTTGGGGTTGGGAAGGTACATATCAGTTACGATTGAGTATACCTGCCAGCACTCTTGTTTTTCTTTATCCAAAGGTGAGTCGAGGATAATCCGGATGGCAAACAGGTCGTACACACCTTCGAATGGACAGCCTTGTTTCTTCATCTTCTGATAGATGGAGTGAATGGTTTTTGTACGTCCTTTGATGTGGAATTTCAGCCCGCTCTCTTCCAGTTTTTTACGTACCGGTTCGATAAATTGCTGAATATAACGGTCGCGTGCAGCCTTGGTTGCATTCAACTTTTCCTTGATATGATAATATATGTCGTGCTGCGTGTACTTTAATGAGAGGTCTTCCAATTCTGATTTCAGTTTGTACAAGCCAAGCTTATGTGCCAATGGTGCATACAGATGGGCAGCTTCGTTGGACACGGCAAGCCGTGCCTCTTCGTTGGGACTTTCTTTGATTTGTCGCATTAAGTTTACACGGTCGGCGATCATGATGAGAATGACGCGCATGTCTTCGGCAAACGAAAGCAACAGATTCCGGAAGTTTTCCGATTCGATAGTTGGACTTTTTTCGTAAAGTTCATTTATTTTTACCAGACCTCGTATGATTCCTGCTACGTCTTCTCCGTAATTCTTTTGTACGGATTCAAGTGTGCATAAGTGGTATTTTACAGATTCATGCAGCATGATGCCTAGAATGGAGGCACGCCGCATACCGATTTCTTCTGCAACAATGATGGCTGTCTGCATATCTTTGATAATCGGGTTCATATTGAATGCGTTGCGGGGAATGCTTCCTGCCGACATGCTTTGGATCAGTTGCTTTTTCACGTTGCGGCAGTCATCTTTCTGTAAAGTGTCGCCAGACAATCGTAAAAGTCGTCTGTAAAGTGGCACAAGTTGTTTGTGCTCTTGTGGGGTAAAGAATGCTTGCTCTTCCATAATTTTATTAACATTAAGGAGGGAGAATGAAAGATGAAGTGTGTCATTGCGTAACAGTTTCTTCATTCTTTATTCTTAAATCTTCATTATTTCTTCGTAAAGTTACTTTTTTTCTTTATTATCTGTGCATAGTTGATGGTTTTTTTATATTTTTGGGGTGTGAATGCTTTATGGCAACTTATTCATTACTTAAATTTATCATATATGTTAACACACGAAGACAAAGAATTGTTGGCGAAGAAAGGCATTTCTGAGCAACAGATTGAAGAGCAGTTGGCTTGTTTCGAACATGGGTTTCCTTTTTTGCGTCTTGCAGCCGCTGCTTCAGTAGAAAATAATGGTATCATGGTAGCCGATGAGGCCATGCAGAAAAAATATCTGGCTGCATGGGATGCTTATAAGGATGGTGACCGCAAAATTGTGAAATTTGTTCCTGCATCGGGTGCGGCAAGCCGGATGTTCAAGAATATGTTTGAGTTTTTAGGAGCCGATTATGATGTGCCTACTACTGACTTCGAAAAGAAGTTTTTCGATCATATCCATAATTTTGCTTTCTACAATGATTTGAATGCAGCGTGTCTGGATAACACGGGAAAAGATATCAACGCATTGCTGGAAGAAAAAAATTACAAGGTTATTGTTTCGAATTTGCTTGAAGCTGCCGGACTGAATTATGGTTCACTTCCAAAGGGCTTGTTGAAGTTCCATCGATATGCTGACGGGGTACGTACGCCATTGGAAGAACATCTGGTAGAAGGTGCTTTGTATGCTGCCGGAAAAACCGGTAAGGTAAATGTACACTTCACTGTTTCTACCGAACATCGTGCATTGTTTGCCAAACTGGTGGATGCCAAAATCGGTGAATATGCGAAAAAGTATGAAGTGGAATATAATATTTCGTTCTCCGAACAGAAACCCAGTACAGATACTATCGCAGCAGACATGGACAACAAACCGTTCCGCGATGATAAAGGGAAGTTGGTATTCCGTCCGGGTGGTCATGGAGCATTGATTGAAAACCTGAATGATTTGGATGCCGATATTGTGTTTATCAAGAACATTGATAACGTGGTTCCGGACCGGTTGAAAGAAGATACTGTGACCTACAAAAAATTGTTGGCAGGTGTGCTGGTGACGCTTCAAAAACAAGCATTCGATTATTTGGAATTGCTGGATAGTGGTCATTATAGCCATGAACAACTTGAAAGTATTATTCGTTTCGTCCAGCAGCAGTTGCGTTGTCGCAAGGAAGACATCAAGGATATGGAAGATGCCGACCTGGTAATTTATCTGCGTAAGAAGCTTAATCGTCCGATGCGCGTGTGCGGTATGGTAAAGAATGTAGGTGAACCGGGTGGAGGACCGTTTCTGGCTTATAATCCGGATGGTACTGTTTCGTTGCAGATTCTGGAAAGTTCGCAGATTGATATGAAAGATCCGGAAAAGAAGGCGATGTTCGAAAAGGGAACACATTTCAATCCGGTGGATTTGGTATGTGCTGTGCGTGATTACAAAGGCAATAAGTTCAATTTGTTGGAACACGTCGATAAGGCTACTGGTTTTATCTCATACAAGTCGAAGAACGGTAAAGACTTGAAAGCGCTGGAGCTTCCGGGACTTTGGAACGGTTCGATGAGTGACTGGAGTACGGTATTTGTAGAAGTTCCGCTCAGTACCTTCAATCCGGTAAAGACTGTGAACGACCTGTTGCGTGAACAGCATCAGTGAAATCCTGCAGTTAGGGTTTACAGGCAAGACGAAAGCGATGTTGTTGCGTGGATCTTTTTGTAATTTGTAAGAAATAAGAGGCATCAGGACACGTATGTATCTTGATGCCTCTTTGACTGTTTATGGAAACTTTGTATGGGAAATGACGTCCATATCATGTCATGTGGCTTGTTTGCAGGAGTGTCTGTCATTTCCCTTGATTTTGCTGTTAACGGATGAGCTTTTCGGCAGGCAATGGGGCTTTTATTGGAAATTTTTCCGGACTAATCCGATGATGAGGTTTCGGATTTGGGCGAAAACAGAAGACTTTCTCTACCTGACGCATTGTCAAGATTTCTTTGAATTTCTTGTAATAAGTCTCTTGAATCTCAAGACATTTCTTTCTGCATTCAAAACGTGATAGCATAAATTTGTCCAGTTCATCATCGTTCAATTCTTTTTCACGAGCTCCTTTGGGGGCAGGCATGTCTTGTCGGCATTCTGCCAAGGCTGTAAGGTATTCTTTGTATAAGGGAAGGAATTTGGCTGAAGTCTTATCGTCCAGTAGCAGTTGCTTATCCATTTTTTCCACCTGACGCTCAATGCGTTGTTCGGGAGTCAGTCGTTTCCCACGTTGGGGCTTTTCCTGAGCAAATAGAGAAGAACTGAAAAGTAGGGCACTTGTCAAAAGAATGTAGCAAAAATTAGTTGTTTTCATCTTGTCTGGGTTTTAAGTTATACATAACAACACGTATCAAGCATGAAGCCTCCCGGTACCGATTGAAAGCCGTACGCTTTTCGTGTCTTTATTTATCAGACAAGCTGTACAGGCAAAAGTTTACTGTCTGTTCAGTCATTTAAGCTTAAATTGTGTCATCGAGCTTTAAAATTCAGCTTCCTTGCAGAAGGTTATCAGTTGACCGGTTGCCGGATGCTCGAATGACAGTTCACTGGCATGCAGGTATAGGCGGTCGGCTTTTTTCCCATATAGCTCATCGCCTATGATGGGGCAATTCAGTCCGTCCGGATGAGCCGCATGGACGCGCAGTTGGTGAGTGCGTCCGGTGAGGGGATAGAATGCAATGCGGGTTTTTCCGTCTTTCCGTCCGAGCACTTTATAACGGGTAACGGCTGGTTTCCCGTATTCGGAATGCACCATTTGATAAGGACGATTGTCATAGTCGGGGCAAATAGGAAGGTTGATGATACCTTCATCTGTGGTTACGATGCCGTTCAGCCATGCTGTGTATCGTTTTTGTATCCGTCGGGAAGCGAACATTTTTTGTAGTGCATAATGGATTTCTTTGGTTTTGGCAACCAGCAACAATCCGGATGTAGCCATATCAAGGCGATGGACAATAAGTGGGCCTGTTGCGGTAGGATAAAGTGTATGCAGACGGGTATAGACCGAATCTGTGGTCAGTTTGCCAGGTGTGGAAAGCATGCCTTCAGGCTTATTTACTACAATTAGCCATTCGTCTTCGTATACAATTTCCAGTTCTTTTTTCTTTGTCTCTCTTCCTGCCAAGGGATTGGGCTCTACCTGTAATCCGATAAGCATGTGTTTCAGTATGGGTTCACATTTATTCTTGCACGAGGGATAGAAATGTCCTTCGTGTCGGATTTCTTCTTTGGGAGATTCGCCGATCCAAAATTCTCCCATGGCTAAAGGGTGAAAGTTATGTTGGTAGGCGTATTGCAGAAGTTTGGGCAAGGCACATTCGCCGGCTCCTGCAGGTGGTGTGCCTTGTGGGGTTTCATGAAAGATTTGGCAAAGGTCTTTTTCTTCTCCTTGAGCATTGAGCATGCGAAACTGTTCGAATAGTTTTTGCTGGAGTGCCGCCGAGCGGGTTTTCCGTTCGTGTTTCAGGGTTTGTATCTGATTCTCGAACACCACAAGCGAGTTTTTCTGTTCTTCTTCCTGCGCTTTCAGCCTTTTCTCCAAGCGTTTGTATTCGGCTTTTTGGAACTGGCTTTCCTTGATGAGTGCGACTTCTTCTTCGGGCGAAATCCCTTTCTTCCGCTTTTCTTCACGCAACGATTTGGCTTGTTTCATTTCCTCTTTGGCTTTTGCCAATATCGTCCGACAGGCTTCCGCACCGATTTGGTATGTGCGTTGCAGGTGCAGATAATCTTCGTCTGTTTCCAGCAATTCGATGCGTCGGTTGATGGCGGATATCTCACTTTCCTCTTGCTTGAAGAAACCGTCCGGACACAAAAGGTCATACACCGGAGGTACGAACCCACGGTGTAGGTTGCTTCCGTCAAGATTTCCGGAGAAAGCCGCCAAATAGCCTACATATCCTTCCGTATCTTCTATCAGAAGCACACCAAACATCTTCCCTTTCTTCAGTTCTTCTTCCCATTCGGGACGAGTGCGGAGATAAGCCCGCACTTCGTGTGCCGCCGTCTGCACCAATGGATGTGGGGTGTAATGAAACGGGTATGTGAAACCTGAAGGGAAGGGTATGTCCTCAACAGAAGATGCGAAACGATGGATATTGGGGTCGGTCATGGTTTGGTTTTCTGATAAAAAATCAAATCATTTCCCGCTGGCGGCAGAAGTATCCGCTGAAGATAGCATCGACGTTTTCAATCCGTTCGCGGAAGATACCATAGACGGCTGAGCCTGAACCGGTCATCGAAGCATATACGGCTCCCAAGTCGTACATTTTGTCTTTGATGGCGGCTATTTCGGGATAGAGGGCGAATACCGATTCTTCAAAATCGTTTCTTAATTCGTCTTTCCAAGTCTCTACGGGCTGGCGGATGATTTCTTTCACCGATTTTTCCGGATAATGCGGCTTGATGCGGCTATAGGCTTCGCTGGTCGAGATTGCGTTTTGCGGTTTGACCAATACCAGCCGATAATCGGCAAGTGTGCAAGTGACAGGTTCGAAGATATTTCCGATGCCGGTGGCAAATACGGGTTGGTTGCGCACAAAGAAAGCGCAATCGGCTCCGATGCGTGCGGCATATTCTTCCATTTCCTGAACGGTCAGTCCGATTTGGAATTTTTCGTTCAATAGCTTAATCATGAAAGCTCCGTCGGCTGACCCTCCTCCTAATCCGGCTCCGGTAGGGATATGTTTATATAAATGAATGTCGACAGGAGGCAACTGGTATTTTTCGCGAAGCAAAAGGTAGGCTTTTACTACAAGGTTATCTTCGGGGGCACCATCGAGCAGAGTGCCTTTGACACAGAGGCGGAAAGGTTCGCTTCTGTTCTCCAATCGGTTTACTTCGAGTGCGTCTTGCAGGTTAATCGGATAAAAGACGGTTTCGATATTATGGTATCCGTCGGCACGTTTTTCTACAACGTTGAGGCCTAAGTTTATTTTGGCGTTAGGGAATGTTATCATGATATGATGTTTTTGATTAATGTTTTGCCAAAGATACGATTTATTTAAACACAAAGACACGGAGACGCAGAGTTTTTTATTTTTTTTCTCCGTGTCTCCGTGCCTTTGTGTTCGATTATAGTTTATCGGTTAGGGGTATCCCACACCTTGGTTTGTGTGCATTGCAGGTCAATCCACTGGTCGCCGCACTTCACTTTGAAGTCGCCTTTTTCCAGCGTCCATTGCCCGTAATAGTTGACGAAAGCCAGGTCGCTTCCTTTCAATTTCATCGTGACGGTCTTGGTTTCGCCCGGATTCAGGGAAATCTTCTCGAAGTTGCGTAGGCGGATGTTGTCGGGCGTGCTGCTTGCCACCAGGTCTTTCGAGTAAAGCAATACGCTTTCCTTGCCTGCCACGCTTCCCGTGTTGGTCACATCTACGGTGAAGGTCAGTTCGTCATCGGCGGTGAATTGGGCTTTGTCTACCTTCAGGTTGCTGTATTTATAGGTAGTATAGCTCAGGCCGAATCCGAAAGGCCATTGGATATCCATAACCGAGTCATAATTGTAGTTCCCGCTCATTTGGCCGATGTTTTCGCACGGCTTGTAGTCGTAGGTAGCAAGGGCATTGATGTGTCTCGGATAGGTATAGGGCATTTTCGCACTGAAATTGGCATCTCCGGCAAGCAGGTTTGCCAAGGCATCTCCCCCGTAATTGCCCGGAAGCATTATGTTTATTACGGCTTTAGCCAGCGGCTCGATGTCCTTGATGAGACGCGGACGTCCTTCGTTCAGAATCAGGATGACAGGTTTCCCGGTCTCGGCCAATGCCTTTACCAGGTCCTGCTGGTTTGCGGAGAGGTTCAGGTCGGTCAGGTTTCCCGGAGTCTCGCAATAGGAATTCTCGCCGATGCAAGCGATGATGACATCGGCATTTTGAGCGGCGGCTACGGATTTCTCTATCTCCGGTACATTCTCTTCCCACCAGTTGTCGTTCTTGTAGGGAGCGTAAGTCACGCCCGGTTCGTAGAGGATGTTCTCCTTTCCGAACTTGTTGCACAGGGCTTCGTAGATGGTGTTGTATGCCTGGGCACATTCATCGGCACGGTGTCCCTGCCAGCTATACGACCAGCCTCCGTTCAGGCACCGCATGGAGTTGGCGTTCGGTCCGGCAAGCAGTATTTTCTTTCCTTTGGCAAGCGGAAGGATGCCCCCTTCGTTTTTGAGCAATACTTCCGATTCTTCGGCGGCTTGGAGAGCCACTTGGGCGAACTCTTCCGAGCCGAACTTCGGATAGTCTTCGGTGCTCCAATAAGGCTTGTCGAAGAGTCCGAGGCGGTATTTCAGGCGCAAGACGCGTGCTACGGCATCATCGATGCGGCTCATGGGCACTTCACCTTCTTCTACCAGTTCTTTCAGGTAATCGCAGAAGCTCACTTCGTAAGGCACCATCGACATGTCGATACCGGCATTGATGGCTATCTTGATGGCTTCTTTCTTGGTGGCTGCAATGTGGTCGCGCGTGCAGAGGTTATTGATGTCCGCCCAGTCGGTCACCACCAGTCCGTCCCAGTTCAGGTCTTCTTTCAGCCATTGGGTCAGGTATTCCTTGTTGGCATGGAAGGGCATGCCGTTGTCCACACCCGAATTGACCATGACGCTCAATGCTCCCTGGCGGATAGCGGCAAGATAAGGCGCGAAGTGCTTTTCGCGCATGTCGCTCCGCGAGATGGAAGAGGGCGTACGGTCCTTGCCCGAAACCGGAACGCCATAACCCATATAGTGTTTCATACAGGCGGCTACGTTATATTTGCCGATGTGGTTCGGGTCTTCGCCTTGGAAGCCGATGACCGACGCTTTGCCCATTTCCGCATTCACGTAGCAGTCCTCTCCATAGTTCTCCCACATGCGCGACCAGCGCGGGTCTCTTCCCAAATCTACTACGGGAGCATACGTCCAGGGGATGCATCCCGCTTTGGTTTCGTATGCCGAGATTTCAGCTTCACGCTTTACCAGGTCCCGGTTGAATGTGGCTCCCATGTTGACACCTTGCGGGAACAGGGTTCCATCAAGCGTATAAGTGGTTCCGTGTATCTGGTCTACGCCATAGATGCAGGGGATTCCGATTTCCTTCATCGAAAGTTCCTGAATCTGCCTGATGGCTTCCGCCCATTTCTCTTTCGGCTGGGCAATGCTCAGGGGAACGTTCAGGAGCGAGCCGACCTTGTATTTCCCGATAACGGTATCCAGCTTGGCTTTGTCCAGGGTGAACCCGTCCTTTTGGCTTGCTTCGAAGTCGGTCACTACATCAATGGTGATTTCACACATCTGACCTATCTTTTCCTCGATGGTCATTTTCTTGAGCCAATTTTGGATGTTGGCTTCGATTTCGGGGTCAGAAGGGATGGCAGGCGGGACGGTTTGTCCTTCTGCACTTAAACAGGTTCCTGCACACAAAACAGAAGCCAGTGCAATGTTTTTTAGATGTTTCATGATATATTTGTTTATTGGTGTTGTTCAAAGATAAATCGTTCTTTTGTTTTTTCCAAGTAATGTCATTAGGGGTATTATCTTTTGATAAGATAGTATTATTGTATATGAATGTCCGCATTTAGTCAATCTCTCTGAGTTGAAAACGCAGTAGTACTGCATCTGCCGATGAAGTATATATCCGTAAGCGAATGCAGTATATATTCAACCGCGTATGCAGTATATATTCATTTTTCAGGGGTATGCATTGGCTGTTTGCAGACATTCATTTGGTTTTAAAAGCGCAGTCTTGCTATTTCCCCTTCCGGCACCGTAAGTTCCACAAACTTTTCCGCTTTGCGTTTCTCTCCGTTCACCGAAACTTCGGTTATGCCTTCCGGCATCTTAATCTTGACATTCGGATTCCAGCCTCCGGTAAGAATAACTTCTATCGGCTTTCCTTCTTTCCATTTCATGCTGACCATAGCGCCTCCACGTACTTTGAATCCGTATAAGTTTCCTTCTTTCCACGAGTCGGGCAGGGCAGGGAGCAGGTTGATGAATCCATCCTGGCTTTGTATCAGCATTTCACTGATACCCGAAGTGCCTCCCCAGTTCCCGTCTATTTGGAAAGGCGGGTGCGAACAGAACAGGTTGGGAAAAGTCCCGCTTCCGTGTTCATTGGGGTTTTCTTGGGTATAGGCAGGATAAAGCAGGTTACGGAATAAGGTGTATGCCCGGTTTCCGTCACCCAGTCGTGCCCAGAAGTTTATTTTCCATGCGCGGCTCCATCCTGTTCCTCCGTCTCCTCTTCGTTCTAACGTAACTTTACATGCTTCTGCCAATTCGGGTGTATAATAAAGCGAGATTTGGTTTCCCGGATGCAAACCATACAGATGCGACACGTGCCGGTGATGTACATCCGTTTCTTCGTAGTCTTTGAGCCATTCCATCAGATATCCCTTCTTGCTGATCTGGTGTGGAGGAAGTTGGGCGCTTGCTTCTTTCAATTGATTGGCATAAAGAGAGTCTGTATGCAGGATGGATGCGGCTTCAATCACATGGGTGTAAAGTTCCCTTACCAATTGGATGTCCATCGTGGATCCCATGCATACGCTGATAGGGGTCCGGTCTTTCTTTGATACATAAAACTCGTTTTCGGGAGAGGAAGTGGGAGCCGTCACCAACCATCCGTGTTCCGGTTCACGTACCATGGTAGAGTAGAAGAACTCCGAAGCTCCTTTTAATAGGGGATAAATATCGGCAAGGTATTGTTTGTTGCCCGTATACAGATAGTGCTCCCACAGATGTGCGCAAAGCCATGCGCCTCCTGTATTGGTCGCTCCCCATGAAGGATGTTCGCCCGGTGCGGTATAGTTCCATACGTTGGTCATCATGTGGAGCACCCAGCCTTTTGCTTCGGGACCATAGAAAGCCTTTGCGGTTTCTTCTCCACTGGGTACCAGTCTTTTTATCAGGTCGACGAGCGGTTGATACAATTCCGACAAATTGCAAGGTTCTACCGGCCAGTGGTTCATCTGGACATTGATGTTGGTATGATAGTCTCCATTCCACGGAGTCATTACTCCGTTCGCCCATAGCCCTTGCAGGTTGGGAGGCAAGCTTCCGGGGCGGGTACTGCTAATCAGCAGATAGCGTCCGTAATTGTAATAAAGGGCAGCCAGAGAAGGGTCATCCTGCGTTTGGAAAGCCTCCAGCCGCTTGTCGGTGCTTAATTGGGACACGGTTTTATTTTCGGGTAATTCGATGCCGGCACGGTGGAAGAGCTGTTGGTATTCACCGGTTGCTTCTTGTTTGGCTTGTGTCAGGTCGGAAGCCAGGGCTTGGTCGAGCAGGCGTTGGGTTTCGGTCTGATAGATTCCGCCTTTCATATACGAAGTGTTCGCCGATACGATAATCCATGCCTCGTCAGCATCCGAAACTTCAATGCCATCTGCATGAGTATGCATCCGGCTTTTCTTGCCCGATAGTTTTACACCGGCTATGGCAGCATAGCGTATGCCTTCTTGCCGTTCATTTCCGCTATCCAGTGTTCCCGTTATTCCCAGTTTCCCTTCGCTCAGTTTCCGCACATGTCCCCGTTCGGGACGGCTCAAAGTTAAATGGAATCCAAGTGCGTCCGGACGGTCTGCCTGCAGGTGAATCAGCATTACATCTTTGTTTCTTGACACGAAATATTCGCGGATATAGCGCGTAGCGTTTTTCGTGAAGGTGGTATATGCCACACCTTCATCCAGATTGAGCCAGCGCAGGTAATCTTTCGCTTGGCTTATCGTATCAGGGAAGGTATAGTTGATGTACATATCGGCAAGCATTTGGAAACATCCGAATGTGCCTCCTTTTTCAGGCTTTTTGGGTACGAAGCTTGTGTACATCAATTCTTGTGCTTCTTTGTTTTTGCCTTCAAACAGGAGTTGGCGGATGCGGGGAAGGCTTTCGGCGGCTTCCGGGTTGCGGTAGTCTGCTTCCGAACCGCTCCACATGCTGATTTCATTCAGTACGATGTGCTCTTTCGTGGTGCCTCCGTCGGGCATCATGCCCAGACGTCCGTTGCCCAGCGGAAGGGTTTCTTCCCATTGTTTTGCCGGTTTGTCATACCATAGGGTCTGGTCGGCTCTGCCTGGTGCAGGCACGGGTTCTTTGCCAGTCAGTGCCTTGTAGATATTTTCGGCTATTACGATGGCGCCGTATTTGTTCGGGTGCACTCCGTCGGTATATTCTTTCGGATAATAAGGAAGCATCGGCGTGTGCAGGTCGATGACGGGCAGGTTACGTTCGTGTGCCACTTCGCGGATGCGTGGGATGATGCCGTCCACGATGGTACTGTCGTTGATGCCCCAGTCTTTCCGGTCGGACGGAATGGGCAGGCACAGGTAGATGCGCGGATGCGAGGGGAGTGCTTCGAAGGCATCTATCATCGTGTTCAAGTCTTTCTTGAAGTCTTCCTTGTGTGCCCAGTTCATGGGTTTTGAATCGTTGGTTCCCAGCTTGATGGTCACGATGTCGGGCAAGAAGGCTTGTGCGTCCTTGAAGGGTTGTTTGCTCATGTAGGGCAGGTTGCCTTTCATCATCAGGGTATGGGCGGTAAGTCCGAAGTTGCCTACTTGATACCCGTCTCCCAGCAGGCGTTGGAGTACGGCGGGATAGCTTTCTGTTTCCGGATGTGCCAGGGCAAATCCTTCGGTGATGCTGTTCCCTACGCAAGCCACCTTGATGGGCTTCGCCTCTTTTTGCGCAAGGAGCATCAGAGGGAAGAGCAGAAGTAAGAGAATGAATAGGTTTCTTTTCATGGTCGTTGGTATTTGAAGTAATCAAAATCGGCAAATGCTTTCGATTCGGGAGATGCTGATACGGCGTACAGTCCCAACATCACTCCCGTAAATCCTCCTGCGGTTTCCGAACTCAGGTAGCGTGTGTTCATTTTACCTAATTCGTGGTATTTACCGTCGATGGTATATCCGAAGCGGTAGACGTTTATGTCCGCTTTCAGGTTCAGTATCACAGGGCTTGTATCGGGAAGTGCCACCTCTTTTTCGATGTGCTTTAATTCACCCAATTGGTAGCGGAGCACGACGGATTGCTTTCCGTTTGCTTCCTGGCGCACGAATAGGTCATAATGGGATGTAAAATCCATGAACGCCGTGATGCCGGCTTCATCTCCTGGCTGAGCCTGCCGGAGTGCTACTTTTGTGGAGGCATCCATATCAAACTGATCTTGCCGGAGCGCGACGAATGTAGGGCTTTTCCCGTCGCTCAGGGTCGTGTTTGTTGCGCTCAGGCGTAGCTTTCCGTTTTCGAAGGCATAGTTTTCCGGTATCGGGTTTTGCAGGTATACCCATTCGGGCGATAGCTTTTCTTCTTCGAACTCGAAGGTATCGGGTTGTGGTTTGGAAGGAGTGAGAGGAAGTGTGGGCACGTCCATGTCTATCGCTATGGTACCGTTTCCGTTTACTACCGGCCATGCACCTTTGTCCCAGCGCACGGGTGCCAGATAGGTTTCACGCCCTAACGTATGGTGTGTGCCCGGCATGATGCGGTAAGCGAGACAGACCATCCACCACGAGCCGTCGGTTCCCTCTACCAGGTCGGCATGTCCCGTCCCTTGTATCGGGCTGGCTTGTCCTGCCACGCAGGCATGTGTCAGGATGGGGTTGGCAGGATTCGGTGTGTAGGGACCTTCAATGAAGGCGCTGCGTGCGATGGTGACGCTATGTCCTGTTTCGGTTCCGCCTTCCGAGATAAGCAGGTAGTACCATCCGTCTTTCTTATAAATATGAGGACCTTCGGGATATCTGCCTCCTGTGCCGCCCCATATCTTGCGCGAGGGAGAGAGTTGTTCTCCGCTCATCGGGTCTATTTCGCACAGGGTGATGTAATTGTCGGGGTTGCTCACCATGTAGCATTTCCCGTTCTCGAAGTAGAGCGAAGGGTCGATGCCTCCTTGCTTCAGCCATACGGGGTCCGACCATCCGCCGCGCGGGTCAGTGGTATGCACCAGAAAGTTTCCTTTTCCCGAAACGTTGGTGGTTATCATGTAAAATGTTCCTTCATGATAACGGATGGTAGGGGCATAGATGCCTCCCCAGGCATTGGCTCCTGTCAGGTCGACTTGTGAGGGTCTGTCCAGGCAATTGCCTATCTGTTCCCAATGGACAAGGTCCTTGCTATGGAACAGGGGGACACCGGGAAAGTATTGGAACGAACTGTTCACCAGATAATAGTCATCTCCAGCCTTGCAGACACTGGGGTCGGGATGAAAACCCGGGATGACCGGATTCTTGTATCCTTGTCCGAATGCCTGTGAAAATAAGGCAAGCAAAGCAAAGGTCAGTATGTTCTTGTTTCGCATGGTATGTGTGTTTAGATTTGAAGTTGGATTTTCTTTTTTGCAAAGATAATCTTTTTTCAGTCTCTTGAAGGGTATTCTCAGTATTTCCTATGGGCAGGATGTTTTTAAATGGGGTATGAAATGTTGTAGGATGCGATGGAAGTCTTGCGTGAAACAGGAGAATCATTACTTTTGCGTGACTTTAATCTGATAAGATATGAAACGAATATGGATTTGCCTGCTTTGGCTGGCTTGCCTTTGCCCCATGTATGGGCAAGGGCTTCGGATATTGTTTATCGGCGATTCTATTACCGACGGGAATTGGGGAAATAGCGATGGAAGTGCGATGCCTTCCGCCGGGCGGAACTTGTGGGACATGAACCACATCTACGGAAGCGGGTACATGTATCTGTGTGCCTCGTATTATCAGAGCAAATATCCCGGCAAGGGATACGAGTTCTTCAACCGGGGCATCAGCGGCAATGCGCTTGCCGACCTTGAGAAGCGGTGGGAAGAAGATGCCATAGCCTTGAAGCCCGATATACTTTCTGTATTGGTAGGTACGAACGATATACATTATTATATAGGAGGACCGCACGCCGAGCCTTTCGATACCTTGGGGTGGGAGAAGCGTTACCGTGCCTTGCTCGACCGTTCTTTACGTGCCAATCCCAACCTGAAGCTGGTGCTGGGTGCTCCCTTTACGGCTTTCACGGGTTCGATGAAGGAATCGGAAGGATTTGCCTTGCGTGATAGTCTGGTGCATACCCTTGCCCGCATCGTGAAGCGGATAGCCGTTGAGTACAAGGCGGTGTATTTGCCATACGATGAAATGTTCGAAACCCTCTTGCGTGAAGAACCTTCTTCGCGGGACACATATTGGATATGGGACGGCATTCATCCCACACCTGCAGGACACCGGCGCATGTCGGAGCTTTGGATAAAAGAAGTAGAGCGTGCTGGAATCTTGTGACAAGATGCCGTTTCCGTGCCGGTAAGTTCGCATATATAATCACCGGCTTGTGCAGGTATCATCATCGGCACTTGCAAATACGTGCGTGGGCGGATGCTTATATATGTGTTGTAGGGATTGAAAAGTTATTAAATAGGTGAAAAAACAAATCATATCCTATCGGGAAACAAATGCATCCCTCCGTTTTTCATAATATGCAATACATTTGTGGTGCTCTCGATGCAGAAAGCGTATGTGTGCGATTCTATCGGGGCATATAGAATAATGTAATTTTAACTATTAAACAAAGTACCATGAGTAAACACTTATTCAGAAAGTGCACATTCGTGCACATGTGTTTTCTTGCTATGGCGATGCTTCTATGCTTCCCTGCAAGTGGTGTGAACGCCGCTCCGGCTTCACAAGAAAATCTAACTGTTTCGGGTGTTGTTACTTCGGCTGCTGACCAGTTGCCGCTTATCGGCGTCAGCGTGCAGGTGAAGGGAACATCCAATGGAGCCATTACCGACCTCGATGGAAATTATTCGGTCAGTGTAGCTTCCGGCCAGACGTTGGTATTCTCTTACATCGGGTTCAAGACCCAAGAAATTCAAATTACCAATCAGAAAACCTTGAATGTGGTGATGGAAGAAGATTCGGAAACTTTGGATGAAGTAGTCGTAGTAGGTTACGGCGTGCAGAAAAAGAAGCTGGTCACCGGTGCCACGGTGCAGGTGAAAGGCGAGACGCTGGCGAAGATGAATACCAACAGCCCCTTGCAGGCGATGCAAGGACAGACGCCGGGTGTGAACATTTCGTCTACCTCTGGTCAGCCGGGCGAATCGATGAAAGTAAGTATCCGTGGTTTGGGTACGGTGGGAAATGCTTCTCCTCTGTATCTGATTGATGGAGTAGGCGGTGATATCTCTACGTTGAATCCGGCCGATATCGAAAGCATCGATGTGTTGAAGGATGCTGCATCGGCTGCTATCTACGGTGCACAGGCTGCCAACGGTGTGGTATTGATTACCACCAAGAGCGGTAAGGCAGGCAAGGCGCAGATTTCGTTTGATGCTTACTATGGCTGGCAGACCCAGGCACGTAAGGCGGACATGCTGAACGCACAGGAATATATGATGATTATGGACGAACAGGCGATTAATTCGGGCAATGCGCCTTACGACTGGAGTTCGTTCGAAAGCATCTACGACGCGAACGGCAATGTGTATGATACTGACTGGGTGAACTCGATGTTCCAGAACAATGCCCAGACGCAAAGCTATACGCTGGGCATTACCGGAGGTTCGGAAACTTCTACTTACGCGATGTCGTTGGGCTATATGAGTCAGGAAGGTATCGTAGGCGGTAAGGACGTATCGAATTACGAACGTTACAACTTCCGTATCAATTCCGAACACAAGCTTTTCAAGGATTCCGACTTGTTGAAGGTAGGAGAGCAGGTCAGCTTCGTTTATAAGATGAACAACGGTATTTCAGTAGGTAATCAATATAATAATACATTGCGTGGTGCGTTCGGTACTTCCCCGTTGGCGCCTATTTATAGCGACAACAACATTTATGATTCACCTTATAACGATACGACCAACTCGGATTGGTATAATGCAGATGGCAACCCTTACGGAAGCATGATGACCAACAGCAATAACGAGAATAAGGACGTGACTTTCTCGGGTAATGTGTATGCCGAATTGCAACCCATTAAGAACTTGAAGTTCCGTACCGTATTCGGTGCTGTATATACAACGAACGAATACCGCAGCTTCTCTCCGTTGTACCAGTTCTCTATTTATAGTTTCAACAATACACGTACCAGTGCTGCCCAAAACATGTCGCACGGCTTGACGATGACATGGACCAATACGGCAACCTACGACTGGACGGTGGGCGAACATGCGTTCAACGCTTTGTTGGGTATGGAAATGAGCCGTTATTCAGGTACTTACCTGAGAGGAACTACCGGTATGTTGCGAGATGGGTTTGATGATTGGGATCATGCGTACCTCGACAACGGTACAGCTACCAGTGCGGATAACGGTTTGGGTGCGGCAGGTCATCCGAATGATGAGACACGTACGGTTTCTTATTTCGCCCGTTTCGGATGGAACTGGAAAGAAACGTATATGATTAACGCTACGGTACGTACCGATGGTTCTTCCCGTTTCGCTCGTGGAAACCGTTATGGCGTGTTCCCTTCAGTATCGGCAGGTTGGACGATTTCAAACGAAGCTTTTATGGAAGACACACACGATTGGCTGGACTTCTTGAAACTCCGTGTCAGCTGGGGTCAGGTAGGTAATCAGAACATCGACAATTACCAGTACACTGCTCCGATTACTTCCAGCAACACGCATTACATTTTCGGTAATCAGGTAGGTGCAGATGCGCAATCCGGTTTCTGGGGAGCTTATCCCAGCCGTCTTGCCAATGAAGACGTTACATGGGAAACATCTGAACAGACCAACATCGGTATTGATGCACGTTTCTTGCGGAGCCGCTTGAGTTTGACCGCCGACTTTTATATCAAGAAGACTAAAGACTGGCTGGTAGAAGCTCCGATTCTTGCTACGGCAGGTACGGGCGCTCCGTATATCAATGGCGGTGATGTAAAGAATACCGGTATCGAATTAGCATTGACTTGGAACGACCAAATCGGAAGTGATTTCCAGTATAATGTAGGTGTCAACGGTGCGTATAATAAGAATAAGGTGGGAAATATACCGACTGAGGACGGTATCATTCATGGCGATGTGAATATGCTTTATGACAATACTCCAGAATTTTATCGCGCTTCTAACGGTCATCCGATAGGTTATTTCTGGGGATTTGAGACAGCTGGCATATTCCAGAACCAGCAACAGATTGATGATTGGCTTGCAGCCGGAAATGGCGTTTTACAATCGGATCCGCAACCGGGTGATGTCATTTATGTAGACCAAGACCATAACGGAACTATTGATGATAACGATAAAGTGGATTTAGGTAATGGTACTCCCGACTTTACGTATGGTTTCAATCTCGGTTTCAGTTATAAGAATTTCGACTTTGCATTGAATGCGTACGGTGCGGCAGGTAATCAGATTGTACAGTCATATCGTAATCATGCCAACAGCAAGGCGAACTATACGTCGGCAATCTTGGGGCGTTGGACCGGTGAGGGTACCAGCAACCGCATTCCGCGTGTGACGGATACCAATATCAACTGGCAGTTCTCTGACCTGTATATTCAGGATGGCGACTATTTGCGCATCAGCAACATCACCATCGGATACGACTTTGCGAAACTCATCAACCTGAAGGCTATTAGCCAGGCCCGTTTGTACTTCCAAGTACAGAATGCCTTTACTTTTACCAAGTATGACGGCATGGATCCGGAAATCGGTTACGGTACTTCTGACTGGGTATCGGGCATTGACTTGGGCTATTATCCGCGTCCGCGTACGTTCTTGGTGGGCGTAAACTTGAAATTCTAACGAATCATCTTAAAATCGAAGAATATGAACAACTATAAAATCTATATAATGGCATTGGGATTGGCTGCTACGAGTTTGGCTTCGTGTACAGCCGATTTCCTGGATGTGGAGTCGAAAGTAGAATCGACAACCGATAATTTCTATCGGACAGAGAGTGATGCCTATCGTGCCTTGATAGGATGTTATGACGGTTGGCAATGTACTTCTTCCAACCCGGGCAATATCGGAGGCTTTTATATGGCATCCGAGCTGATGGCAGATGAATGTTTCGGAGGTACAGGTATGTCGGACGTTGGTAATTATCAGGTAGTGGACAGGTTCGACCAGTCACAGGCTCCTTCCGAATTGAATATCTATGAACAAGATTGGATTTCGTATTATGCGGCTGTGTACCGTTGCAATGAACTGATTGCGCACGAAGACCAGATAGCATGGAACAGCGAGGAGACACGAGGCACGTATATGGGTGAATGCCGTGCGTTGCGGGCATTGTGCTATTTTGATATGGTCCGTTTGTGGGGGAATATTCCGTTGTTTACCGAACCGGTGAACGAGAACCGTCCGCAAGTCGATCCGGATGAAGTGTATAATGTCATCTTCAGTGACCTGCTGTATGCTGCCGAAAACATTCCGGCTTCAGCTTATCCGAAGAGCGATGCGGCAAACAATGACGGACATATCACGAAGTATGCGGCGGAAGCTTTGCTGGCTCGTGTGTATCTGTTCTATACAGGCTATTATGGCAAGGAACCCAGTGTGGAAGGTGTGACTCGCCAATCCGTGTTGGATGGTCTGGAAGATGTCATTGCTTCGGGTGAGTTCAGCCTGGTTCCGCAATTCAAGAACTTGTGGCCTGCCGCTTCCACTTCGTGGGAAGGCAATGCTACTACAGGATATACCCAAACTTCTACTTATGCCGGACGCGGCAATGCAGAAACTGTGTTGGCGATGAAGTTCAATTATACTTCCGACTATAACGGCAATGCAGATGGCAACCGTTGGCTGGTGAATATGGGTATCCGTAGTATCAATGTTTATTGGACTCCTTACGGAAGAGGTTGGGGAGCTTGTACCGTAAATCCGAATATGTGGATGGCTTACAATACTGGAGATACACGCCGCGAAGCATCTATCATCAATTTGGTAAGTGAAGGGATAGCTGATGACCCTAATTATGAAACAGGCTATTTGGAACAACGTGACTATACGGGATATACGGTCAAGAAATACACTACCTTGTCGAAATGGGAACAGAATGAAACGACTGGTGAATGGGCTTTGACCGATGAAGTGACCGGACTGGGAAGTGGCGGTGACTACATGATTTCGCAATACCAGGACTTTGTGGTGATGCGTTATGCCGATGTATTGCTGATGGCAGCCGAATTAGGAAGTTCCAATGCCCAGGAATATTTCAATCAGGTGCGTGAACGTGCCTTTACAGAAGAAGATGAAGAAGGCAATTTGACATTGTCTACTTATTATCGTGAATTGACGGCTACCCAAACCAATATCATGAACGAACGGCGTTTGGAATTTGCTTTCGAGGGCCAGCGTTATTGGGACTTGCTCCGTCAGGGAGTGGATTATGCTGCTTCGCAAATAGCCGGCAACACTTCGGTAGAGAATGGAGGAAACCCGGGTACGGTAAGTATCACAGCTTCGAACATTACGAGCAAGCAGGGCTTGTCGCAGATACCGAACAACCAAATTACTTTGTCTAACGGCGTATTGGTGCAGAACGAAGGTTGGTAATTTAGTTAGTTTTTAAGTTCTTCAGTTCTTTCGTTTTTAAGGTGAGCATATCCATAAAGAACCCAAGAACTTAAAAACTCAAAAGCTAAAAAACATACGAACTTAATAAAAGAAACATTATGAATAAACTGATACATACATTGCAAATGGCGCTGCTGGCGATGCTGATGGGTATGACAGCTGCCTGTACGCCCGATTCATACGACTTGGAAGCTCCGGATGTAGCTTCTGAAGATTTGGTAGAAGGCATTGCCTATACCATTACTCACGATTCGGAAAATCCGAATATCGTTTATTTGAGAAGCCTGATGCCTTCCAGTTATCAGGTATGCTGGGAACATCCGCAAGGGCGTGCACAAGGAGCCGAAGTGACTTTGCAGATGCCTTTCGAAGGAGAATACGAAGTGCGTTTCGGTGTGCAGACCCGCGGTGGTGTGGTTTATGGTCCTACTGCGACTTTTACCATTGACGACTTCTATGCCGGCTTTGTGAATGATGACCTGTGGACGTATCTGACCGGAGGGGTAGATCAGGAGAAAACCTGGATTTTCGATAACGGAGAATACGGATTTGCAGCCGGTGAACTGACATACGCTGACCCTTCGGGTACGGTGACTTGGAACAACTGGACTGCCAATTGGGATCCGGGAGTGGGACATACGGGCGATGATGCCATTTGGGAAAGCACCATGACGTTCAACTTGCAAGGCGGTGCAAATGTAACGGTGTATAATTCTTCATCGGATGAGACTCAGACCGGTACATTTATGTTGAATACCGACTCGCATACCATTACCTTTACCGATTGCGACTTGTTGCACACGCCAAGCTGGAGCGACCGTACGACCAACTGGCGCAGAGACCTGCAACTATTGGAACTGGACGAAAACCACCTGCGTATCGGTGTGATGCGTGACAACAGTGAAGGACCCTGGTGGCTGATATGGAATTTCGTATCGAAAGAATATGCTGACAATTATGTGCCCGAAGACCAGCCCGACCCCGAACCTACTTTGCCCGACGGCTGGCAGGATATGGTTTCAGAAGTGGTTACAAGCGAAATCAAGTGGACCATGTCGCCTGATGTGCCGTTTGACTGGGCTAATCTGGACGGAAGTCTGATGAACAACTTTACCGCAGGCAATTATCCCGACTGGGCTACGGTAGTAGACGGATTGGAAAACCTGAGTATGACACTGAACTCGGCGGATATGACTTATACGTTCGAAATGCCGGACGGAACGACTACCAGCGGTACTTATACCTTGGATGAAGACGGTATCTATACGTTCAGTGCCGGTGTGCCGACTTATCATATCGGTGGCGGTGACATCATGTTCAGTGCTACGGCAGAAAACCAATTGCGTATCTTGAGCATTGAGACGGCAGGAAACAGCGTGATGGGTATGTGGTTAGGCAACCGCAGTACGGAGAAAGACGAATACTTGGCTTACCACTTCTTGCCGAATGCCGGTAGCGGAAGCGGTACGCCGACGGCTACGGAGATTGCCGTAGACAATAGCAAAATTGTTTGTGGGCATCTGGAAGAAGCTACGAATAATTTCCGTATCGAATTGTATAACATGTATGGTTCCACGGCTTCCAACCAACCGTTTGACCCAGCTTCCATTGTGTTCGATTATTCAATGGAGCTGACGTTTACAATCAGTGGACTGACCGGTGCGGCTGCAACCAATGCCTATACCGCCCAACTGATGTGTACGGCTGACGGCTGGTGGCCGTCGGTAGGCGAAGGTCAAGGTACGACAACCGTACAGGGTGACGGTACTTATACGATTCGCTACAGCCCTTCGGCAGCTTACAATGGTGTCATTGTGTTCTGCATTGATTTTCAGGAGATGTTCAGCGATATAGAAAATCCGGATGCCGTAACGGTTACGATTGATAATCTTTCTATTCTGTAATATTTGTGGGCGCAGGTGTATGCGGATAGAACTGCATGGGCCTGCGCCTTTCTACTAATCAATGATTAACCTATGAAAACTATGCGAAATTATCTGACATTATTCTTTCTGTTACTGACGGGGATAGCCTTGTTTGCTTCTTGTTCGGATGACGAAGGCAGAGGCTATACGGGAGAAACGCAAATTTCTGCTACGGAAATGACTTTCCCTAAATCCGGTGACACACTCACGCTTTCTGTCTTGTCTTCGGTTGAACCACAAGTGATCAGTAATCAGACTTGGTGCAACGTGTCATTCGTGAGTGTAACCGAAAGAGGGACTTATACCTACAATGTAACGGTAGATGCTAATTCGGAAACCGATGACCGCGTGGCTACGCTTTCGGTGGTGGCAGGAAGCTTTACGGCTTCGGTGCAGGTGACACAGACTGCCGGAGACGGTTTGATTGTGGCACAGACTGCATACGATATGCCGGCGGCAGGAGGTGCGCTGAGCATTACGCTGACCACCAATGGCGATTATGCCTATACAATCAATGACTCGTGGATAGCTGAGGCAGAAGTGACCGATGCGCGGGCAATGACGGAATATACCTTGCATTTTACCGTATCTGCCAATCACGGCGCGGAACGCACCGGGACTATTACGTTTACGTTAGGCGACTTGACGGAAACCGTTACTGTAACACAGGCTGCCGGACAGGCTGCAGCCGTGTCGGGAGAAACACCGTTGGAAATAGCAGCCAGTCTGGGACTGGGATGGAACTTAGGCAATCAGTTGGATGCACATAATAATGGAGTGGCAGATGAAACAGCTTGGGAAAACCAACCTGCTACACAGGCCTTGTTTGATGCTTTGGCAAATGCCGGTTTCACTTCTGTCCGTATTCCGGTTACGTGGCTGGGACATGTGGGCGAAGCTCCCGATTATACCATCGACGAGACTTATTTGAACCGGGTGGCAGAAGTGGTAGGCTATGCCGAGAGTGCCGGACTGAATGCCATTATCAACATTCACCACGATGGTGCGAACAGCCAGTATTGGCTGGATATCAAGGATGCGGCAACGGATGAGACGGTCAATAGTGCGGTAAAGGCACAGCTGGCTGCCATGTGGACCCAAATAGCCAACCGATTTGCAGACAAAGGAAACTTCCTGGTGTTCGAAGCCATGAACGAAATCCATGACGGAAGTTGGGGCTGGGGAGACAACCGTACGGATGGCGGCAGACAATATGCCGTACTGAATGAATGGAATCAGGTGTTTGTAGATGCCGTGCGTGCTACGGGTGGAAACAACCAGACCCGTTACCTGGGCGTGCCGGGGTATGTGACAAACATCGACCTGACGGTAGAAAACTTTGTCTTGCCGCAGGATGTGGTGGATAACCGGCTGATGGTAGCCGTTCACTTCTACGACCCGATAGACTATACCGAGAATGCCGACAATATTTATTCGCAATGGGGGCATACCGCAGACCCGTCGCTGAAAGCGGATTGGGGCGATGAAGACAATGTGACCGGACAGTTTGCCAAGATGAAAGAAACGTTCATCGACCAAGGTATTCCTGCCTATATCGGCGAGATGGGATGCGTACACCGTGCGGATGACTTGTCGGAATCGTTCCGTTTGTATTACTTGGAATATGTATGTAAGGCAGCGAAAGAGTATGGGATGCCTCCATTTTATTGGGATGCAGGAGGAGACGGAACCGGAACACAATCATGGGCACTTTTCAATCACGCTACAGGCGAGATGCTGAATAATGCTCAGGAAGTGATTGACGTGATGAAACGGGGCATCTTTACCGAGGATGCATCATACACCTTGCAGTCGGTATACGACAGTGCGCCGCAATGAGAAGTTTGCTGATTTTATACTTGCGTGTTTCAGCATAGATATGCTGAGATTTATAGGCAGAGGCAGATTGTGCAGTCTGCCTCTGTTTTTTATGTCCGTATTCAATGGGCATGCATAGAATAAAAAATTTGAATATCCGCATTTCACCCAATTGCCTTGTAGGGGCGTATTGCATACGCCCCGAAAACATCCACGTGGATTAGTTGGCGTATTCGGGCGTATGCGATACGCCCCTACATGGGATGTTTGCGGATATTCAACATGAATATATGCTTTGTCGGGTAAGTGTATTCCTCATCCGTTTTTTATTTCTCCCCGGAACAGTCGTTTCCGTATTTGGATTACATTATCGTTTCATCCAGCTTCTATTTATGGTTTTCATATGAAAACCGTACGGTTTCCATATCGAGAACGTACGGTTTCCAATTCAAAACCATACGGTTTTGATATCGAGAACGTAAAAGTATGCTTTCTGGAAAAACGATATGACTTACATGCAAAACCAAATGGTTCCTTCATATCGTTCATTCTAAGATAGGGACATTGATTTCTTCGTTTGATTCGTTCCATTCGTCAACGGTGAAACTGCCCGAATCTTCTTCTTCCAGGATATTGCCGATGCTGATATCAAGTGTCAACTTATTGTTGGCTTCCAGTGGGGCATTCAGTGTTTGTTTGAACGTCTTGGTCTTTCCGTTGGCAAGTGTGATGAAGACTTGGAGTTCGGGGGTGCCGAAAGAAGGAAACATCATCACTGTGCCGTTACTCATTTCTTTGTCGTCGTCAGAGCGGACCAGCGGGAAAGCTACAGTGCAGGCTTTTCCCTCAGGCTGGGCGGTGTAAAAGTTCAGCTTTTCCGCAATGTGTGTTACCCGTACTTCTACGTTTTCGATAGTATTGCTCAAAGCATTGCCTTTGTTGTCTTTTAACGTTACTTTCAGTCCGCTCACTACCCGGTGCAGGTCTGCGTCCAGGTCTTCTGTTCCGACATTTACCGGGCGGCGGGCATGTACGAGGTCGAAAGTAGGATAATAGGTCGTGTCATTGGAAATGGCAAGCAGGCTGAAGTCTTGTTGGGCAAAGTCTTCACCGATGCTGTAGTTGGGTTCCCGTACATTCGGATAAGCGTAAATGGGTTCGGTATACTGGGGTGTGCCCCAATAAACCATGTCGTATGTACCGGCAGGCAGGCTCACTTCCTGGTTGTTTGCATTGGGATAAACAGAACCGTCTTTGATGAAATAATATCCATGGAAAGGTGTCAGTTTCTGGTTTACATAATTTCCATAATAAATGGATGTGCTTTCGTTGCAGGGGGCTACGCTCAGTACTCCTGTAAAAGGTTTGTTCCCGTCACGGGTAGATATGCCCATGTACATGGCAGGACTGATCAGGTCGGATGCCGGGTTTTCGGGAGCTACCGGAGTGTCATCGTTGTGGCAGCTTGTCACGAATAGGGCAAGTACTGTCAAGAATGCTAATTTTTTCATTACTTATTGGTTTTTAATTGGTTCTATAGATATAACACGCCGGTTGTCCCTTTTGTTCTTACAGCAGGAAGAAAATGTCCGAAAGCCTGTGTCTTTTGCTGTTGCCTTCATGTCTGTGGACTATGATACGCTCCTGCAAAAAACGCTTTGACGATATTCACAGTCCATTTCTGGTTGGCTATAATCTATTGCATTTTATAAAATATATCATTACCTTTGTGGCAAACCCTAATTAACTACGTACATGAGATATTTGGACCCTAAAGCCGACCTGACTTTCAAGAAAGTTTTCGGCGAACACCCCGACTTGGTCATCAGCCTGCTCAATGCCTTGCTGCCTTTTGATGAGCCCGAAGAGGAGATTGCGGAAATCGAATACCTGACACCGGAACTGGTGCCGGAAACGCCGCTGAAAAAGAACAGCATCGTAGACGTGCGCTGCAAAGACAAAATGGGCAGGCAGTTTCTGGTAGAGATGCAGATGCTTTGGTCTCCTGCATTCATGCAGCGCGTGTTGTTCAACGCTTCGAAGGCATACGTGCGCCAGCTTGGAGGTAGAGAGAGCAAATACGAACTGCTCCAGCCCGTGTATTCGCTTAACTTGGTGAATGACATCTTCCTGCCGGATGTGCCGGAGGCTTACCACGACTACAAAATCGTGCAGGTGGAACATACTGACAAGGTGATTGAAGGGCTGAGGTTTATCTTCGTAGAACTTCCAAAATTCAAGCCACAAGATTTCAAAGGCAAGAAAATGGCGGTACTTTGGTTGCGGTATCTGACGGAAATAGACGAGCATACGCGGCAAGCCCCCAAAGAGTTATTAGAGAATCCGGAAATCAGTAAGGCGGTGACGCAAATCGAAGAATCCGCCTTCAGCGATGCCCAACTGTGGTGGTACGATGACTTTTGGGATGCCGTGCGTGTGGAAAATACCTTGATAAGTGATGCTTTGCGGGAAGGCAGGCAAAAGGGCATGGAAGAAGGCAGGCAAGAAGGCATACAGGAAGGCATCCGACAAAACAACATCCAAAATGCCCGTGGCATGAAAGCAGAAGGTATCCCGACGGGAACCATCGCTAAAATCACCGGACTTTCGCCGGATGAAATTGAGAAATTGTAATCAATCTAAACTTACGCGGCAATACCTGCCACACATAAATAAAGCAGCTAATCCGCAAGGGCTGGCTGCTTTATTTTGATGTAAGAAGACTATTTCTTTTGATAGATATTCATCACACATGCCGCATAAAATTCTCGCCCCAGAAATGATATGCTAACTTCTCTAGTATATTGTTTACCGACGCCAAAATTTCCGGTAGCAGGTAAATCTTCTATTTCCATATTAAACTTATGTTCTGGCCAATATTCTGAAAAATCAATACGCCGTCCATCTATAACCAAAAATTGATCATAACATCTGATGAACACTCTTACTCTATACAACGGTTGGTACTGATTATTGTAACACTAAAATATTATTTAGATTTTCTACTTCTACTGTTGAAGTCAAGATTTTAAAACCTTCAAAATTTCCACCTTCTGTTGCTCCTTCTATGGAAATAAGCACTACTACCATCAGCAATATGTATCTTCTACTTCTTCAACAGGAGAATTTTTCTGCGAGGTCTGTGCTCCATAATTGGTAAATAGCAGATGTGCGTGTAGCCCAATAATAATCCGTAAATTGGCTGGTTGTAAGTGCATGTCAGCTGTATATGTTTTAAATGAAAGAGCCGTGGCTTCTTATTTAGAAAAAAACGGGTGCGCTTGCTTTTTTCTCGTTTTTTTGTTTCTTTTGTAATCGAAAACAAACAAAGCCTTTCATCTTATTATGCTGAAAAAACAGATTCTTATTGCATTGTTTATTATACTGGCATGTGCCGGAGGTCGTGCACACCGCTATATGTTCAAGCATTTGGAAGTAGCCGACGGGCTTTCCAGCAATACGGTTTATTCTATTTATCAGGATCAGGACGGATTTATGTGGTTCGGTACGCGGAACGGGTTGAACCGCTATGACGGGTATACTTTCCGCGTGTTCCGGCATTTGAATAATGACCCGTATTCGTTGCCCGATAATGTGGTAGCGAATATTTGTGAGAGTCCCGAAGGCATGTTTTGGGTAAAGACTGAG
Source organism: Bacteroides sp. An279 (assembly GCF_002159615.1). Taxonomy (NCBI): domain Bacteria; kingdom Pseudomonadati; phylum Bacteroidota; class Bacteroidia; order Bacteroidales; family Bacteroidaceae; genus Bacteroides; species Bacteroides sp. An279. Next base: position 27,331 of record NZ_NFJA01000013.1, on the reverse strand, counting down.
CGTGGATATGCTTTGTTTGAGAAAGATAAGGGGGTTTTTGTCAATGATTTGAGTGGTTTCATGAAACAATTGGGCAGCAACGCTAAAAATCCAATGTCTGTCTATGTGGACAAGAAAGGATATACGTGGTTGTATGTTGCCGGAGAGGGGTGTTACCGGTATAAGCAGGGAGAAAAGCCGAAAGTCTTTGTATTGCGGGAAAACGGCTTGCCTGTATCGGGAATCACTGCGGTGGGAGAGTGCCGTGACGGCATTTTGTTGTTGTATGATACAGGGCTGCTGGTCTGCATCGGGCGTGACGAACTGGACCTGAAATGGAAAAGAGATGATATACCGGCTCAACTTCCGAAGGGGAAATACGTTCAGTTTTCGCTTTTTACGGATGCTGATGACTGTGTGTGGATATACAGCGTGTTGGGGCTGTGGGTATATGATGTGCCAACCGGACGCTGGCGTGATGATTTGGCCGCTCCCTGGAAACATCAGACAGACTTTGTACATGCGATGGCGCAGGATAAGACCGGACGCATTTGGCTGGCAAAGGAATATAAAGGCATTGACGTGTTCGACAAAAAGACAGGTGAGGTCGTAAATCTGACAAATCATGAAGACGACGAACGTAGCTTGTGCCACAATACGGTGTATCAGCTTTATGTCGACCGTAACGGTTTGGTATGGGCAGGTACTTACAAGAAAGGCATTTCGTATTACGGAGAAAGTATTTTCAAGTTTCATTTCCAGTCTTTGGGCGATATTACGTGCATCGAACAGGAAGATGCGCATCGGTTGTGGCTGGGAACCAACGATGACGGGTTGCTTTTATGGAATGTCAAGACACGCAAGTTTGAGGAATATGGTTCCCGTCGGATGGGTTCGAATCCGATTGTTGCACTGCTGAAAGCACGTGACGGGAAATTATGGGCTGGCACTTTCAACGGTGGGTTGTATTGTCTGGATAAAGGAAATATTATCCGGTACACGATGGCAGATGGCTTGTCGAGCAACAATGTTTGGGATTTGGTGGAAGACCGGGAAGGTAATCTGTGGATTGGTTACTTGGATGCAGGATTGCAATGTTTTCATCCGCAGACAGGAGAAATGGAGACTTATACAACTGCCAATTCGGATTTGCCCGATAACCTGATTAATTCGCTTTGCCTTTTACCCGATAATACCTTGGTGATTGGTACGGTAGGAGTCGCATTTATGAACTTGCAGGACCGGAAAATTCGCAAGATGCCATCGGCAGCTGGAAACAGAAACGATTTTGGGGTCAATCAGGTATTTGGAGACAGCAGGGGACTGGTATGGATTGCTACTCTCGAAGGATTGAAGATGTATGACCCGAAATCGCAGGTATTGAAAGAGTTTTCCGATATTACAAGGGAAGAAGGGGAGATGATTTCGGGGATTGCTGAAGACCACAGACATAATCTGTGGATTTCGTCAACCCGGAGGATGGTTCATATCAACGTGTTGCAGCAGGGCGAGGAAGGCTATTCGTTTGAACCGCATGTGTATGGTAATGCAGACGGGCTTCAGAATTGCGATTTCAACTTGCGTTCCATCAAGACTCTGAAAAACGGAACGATTGTGGCGGGAGGACTGTATGGCTTGAATATTTTTAATCCAAGTGAAATCAGTTACAATAAGCAGTTGCCCAATGTCTTGTTCTCCGGCCTGTCCTTGTTTGACAAGGAGGTGGAGGTAGGCAAAACGTATGACGGCAATCTGATATTGCCCGAAGACTTGAACAAGGTCCGTAAGGTGGAATTGGATTACAGGCAGAATATTTTTTCCATTGAACTGGCTACGGATAATTTCATCTTGCCGGAAAAGACCTTTTTCCGGTATAAGCTGGAAGGAATCGGTAATGACTGGTTATCGCTTCCACCAGGTATCCACAGGCTTGTATTCACCAATCTGAATCATGGCGTTTATACACTAAAGGTGAAGGCGGTCAATAGCGATGGCTATGAAAGCAAGGAGATGGCACAACTGAAATTGATTGTGCGTCCTCCCTTTTGGTTGTCGTGGTGGGCTTACCTGCTTTATATAATTATAGGTGTAAGTGCCTTGTTGTTTGCCCGGCGTTTGACTTTGAAGCGTGAACGCGAAAAGTTCCGCATGCAGCAGATAGAGCAAGAAGCAGTCCGGAAGGAGGAAATCAATCAGATGAAGTTCCGTTTCTTTACCAACATCAGCCACGAATTGCGTACGCCATTGACTTTGATTATTGCCCCGCTGGAAGAGTTGTTGAAGAAAACGGCAGAGGATGAATCGCAGCGTAATGTGTTGCAGCTGATGTATCGCAATGCGCAGCGTCTGCTGATGTTGGTCAACCAGTTGCTGGACTTCCGAAAGGGAGAGATGAGCGGGCATCACTTGTCGTTGTCGGAAGGGGATATTGTGGGATATATCCGTGAGGTCTGCAATTCGTTTTTGTCAATGGCAGACAAGAAGCATATCCGGTTTTCTTTCTTTTCGGGGGTGGATGCGTTTTCGATGGCTTTCGATGCCGACAAGATAGGGAAGGTGGTGATGAACCTGCTTTCCAATGCCTTTAAGTTTACTCCTGAGGGCGGACGTGTCACCGTGATGCTGGAGTATGTGGAAGGCGATTCGAATGTATTCGAGATAAAGGTTTCAGATACAGGCATCGGCATCCCCGACGGTGAAAAGGAACATATCTTCGAGCGTTTTTACCAGACAGAGCATAAGGGGCAGGATGAAATGACGGGAAGCGGCATCGGCTTGAGTCTGGTGCGGGATTTTGTCAGGCTGCATGACGGTACGGTGGAAGTCTTTGACAACATCGGTACGGGAGCAGTATTTGTGGTGTGCTTGCCGGTAAGACATGTCGACGTAAAGGCAGAATTGCCTAAACCGGTATGTGTGCCTATGGATGAAGGGCAGGAGACGGCAATGGCGTCAACCGACCGGAAGGATTTCCCGCTTTTGCTTGTCGTGGATGACAACGAGGATTTCCGTTTGTTTATGCGGCATAGTCTGGAATTGCAATACCGGGTAGAGGTTGCCTCGAACGGGCAAGAGGCTTTGTCTAAGATACAGGAGTTACAGCCTGATTTGGTCATCAGTGATGTGATGATGCCTGGTATGGACGGAAACGAATTGTGCAGGCTGATAAAAGGAGACAAGCGTACGGCACACATCCCGGTTATCCTGCTGACGGCGCGTCAGGCGGTGGAATCGAAAGTAAAAGGACTGGAGACGGGAGCGGACGACTATGTGACCAAACCTTTCAACATGACTGTATTGGTGTTGCGCATCCGGAAACTGATAGAATTGAGCCGTTATCATCGGTCTGCACAAACATCGACCATAGACCCGGCTCCGAGCGAAATACTCATTACGTCCTTGGATGAAAAGCTGATAGAGAAAGCAGTGAAATATGTGGAAGAAAACATTTCGAGAAGCGATTTGTCGGTAGAGGAATTGAGCCGTGAACTGGGGATGAGCCGTGTGCACCTTTATAAGAAGTTGTTGCAGATTACCGGAAAGACTCCCATTGAGTTTATCCGGGTTATCCGGTTGAAAAGAGCAGCCCAGTTGTTGCGTGAAAGCCAGCTGCATGTATCGGAGATTGCCTATGAAGTAGGTTTTAATAACCCCAAATATTTCAGCCGTTACTTTAAAGAAGAATTTGGCGTTTTGCCTTCTGCTTATCAGGAAAAAGAGGGTAAATAACAAATGATACCCCATACGGAAACAAATGAAGCCCGAATGGATGATATACGTTCCTTGTATAAAACATTTGAAATCATTTGTTGAGAGAACAATGATTATCTTTGTAATCAAAGAATTTTATTGTTTAACTTTAAACATGGGTATATGGTGAAAATGAAAAACATTTCTTGTTGCCTGCTCGCCGGATTATTGTTTGGTGCATGTTCCGGAAACGTTTATGAAGAGACAGACAAGGGTGTAATCGTAAAAGTACAGCAAAAGGGTGACACAGATGTGCGTCTGGTCCGTTTTCAGGTGATGGGTGAAAAACTTATCCACGTGTCGGCGACTCCTGAAAAGAAATTTGCCGACCGGCAAAGTCTGGTTGTTGTTCCTCAAACGGAGCAGACTCCCTTTACGGTAGCGCAACAAGGCGATACCATTACGGTATTTACCGATGAGGTGCGTGCTTCGGTGCTGGCGTCTACGGGTGAAGTATGGTTTACCGATGAAGACGGTAACCTGATTCTGCAAGAGAACAAAGGAGGAGGGAAGACCTTTACCCCGATTGAAGTGGAAGGAACCAAAGGATATACCATTCGGCAGGTGTTCGAGTCGCCCGATGATGAGGCGTTCTATGGTTTGGGACAACATCAGGCGGACGAGTTCAACTACAAAGGTAAGAATGAGGAGTTGTTCCAATACAATACGAAGGTGTCTGTGCCTTTTATCGTATCGAACAAGAATTACGGTGTGCTGCTTGACAGTTATTCGCTCTGCCGTTTCGGTAATCCCAATGATTATTCACAATTGGGGGAAGTGTTCAAACTTTATGACAAGGATGGAAAAGAAGGTGCCATCACCGGTACATACGTGCCTGCCGAAGGTTCAGGTGCGGAGACCTTGGTACGCCGTGAGGATTCGCTCTATTTCGAGCATCTGGTAAGAGGCGATTTGGGACATGTGGTGAACTTGCCTAAAGATTTTCCTTTCTATGGTTCGAAGGTGACGTATGAAGGTTCTATCGAACCGTCGGAAAGCGGAGAATTCAAGTTTATTCTGTATTATGCGGGATATACAAAGATATACATCGATAACCAGCTGGTGGTACCTGAACGTTGGCGTACGGCGTGGAATCCGAACAGCTATAAGTTCTCGGTCAATCTGGAAGCCGGAAAGCGTGTGCCGCTCAAAGTGGAATGGATTCCCGACGGAGCCGTATCTTATTCCGGGCTTCGTGTATACAGTCCGGTAGACCCGAAAGAACAGGGCAAGCAATCGTGGTGGAGCGAAATGACGCAGCAACTGGATTATTATTTTATCGCGGGTGACGATATGGACGAGGTCATCAGCGGCTACCGTACGCTGACGGGCAAGTCGCCGATTATGCCGAAATGGGCGATGGGGTATTGGCAAAGCCGTGAGAAATACAATACGCAAGCCGAAATGCTGGGTGCCTTGAAAGGGTTCCGCGACCGTCGGATTCCTATTGACAACATCGTGCTTGACTGGAATCACTGGCCCGAAAACGCTTGGGGAAGCCATGAGTTCGACAAGGCACGTTTCCCCAATCCGAAAGCGATGGTAGATTCTATTCACGCCATGCACGGACGGATGATGATTTCCGTATGGCCGAAATTCTATACGACAACCGAACATTTCAAGGAATTTGATGAGAAGGGCTGGATGTACCAGCAATCGGTAAAGGACAGCCTGAAGGACTGGGTAGGTCCGGGTTATACGTACGGATTCTATGATGCCTATAGTGCCGATGCACGCAAGTTGTTCTGGATCCAGATGTACGAGCATTATTATCCGTTGGGCATTGATGCCTGGTGGATGGATGCCAGCGAGCCGAACGTGCGCGATTGTACTGATTTGCAATACCGCAAGGATTTGTGCGGTCCTACGGCATTAGGCTCCTCGGCTGAATACTTCAATGCTTACGCTTTGATGAATGCCGATGCTATCTATAACGGCCAGCGTGGAGTAGACAACAATAAACGTGTATTCTTGCTGACCCGTTCGGGCTTTGCCGGATTGCAGCGTTATTCTACCGCTACGTGGAGCGGTGACATCGCTACCCGTTGGGAAGACATGAAGGCACAGATATCAGCCGGACTGAACTTTGCCATGAGCGGCATTCCATATTGGACGATGGACATTGGTGGATTCTGTGTAGAAAACCGTTACGTGGCAGGTCAGAAGCAATGGAACGAGACAAAGACCGAGAATGCCGACTATAAGGAATGGCGTGAGCTGAATACGCGTTGGTTCCAGTTCGGCGCGTTCTGTCCGCTGTACCGTGCCCATGGTCAGTATCCGTTGCGCGAGCCGTGGGAAATTGCTCCAGAAGGGCATCCGGCTTATAATTCCATTGTTTATTATACGAAGTTGCGCTACAACCTGATGCCGTATATCTATTCTCTGGCAGGCATGACCTGGTTTAAGGATTATACGATTATGCGTCCGCTGGTGATGGATTTCACATCTGATACGAATGTAAATAACATCGGTGACCAGTTTATGTTCGGTCCTTCCTTTATGGTATCTCCGGTATATGAATACGGTGCCCGTTCGCGTGAGGTTTATTTCCCGAAAGCGGAAGGTTGGTATGATTTCTATACCGGCAAGTTCCAGCAGGGTGGTGTGAAGGCAGATGTGAAAGCTCCTTACGAGCGTGTACCGCTTTACGTACGTGCCGGTTCTATCGTTCCGTTCGGTGAGGATATGCAATATACCGATGAAAAACCGGCAGATCGCATTGTACTTTATGTATATCAAGGTGCCGATGGAGAGTTTACGCTGTACGAAGACGAAGGTGTGAACTACAACTACGAGCAGGGCAAGTATGCCATGATTCCGATGGAATACGATGAGGAAGAACAGACTTTGACCATCGGCAAGCGTGAGGGTTCATTCCCCGGTATGCTGGAGAAACGTACCTTTACCGTGGTAAAGGTGAATCCCGATAAGGCACAGCCTTTCGACTTGAATGCTAAAGGTGTAACGGTGGACTATACGGGCGAAGAAGTTTCGGTGAAATTATAAATGTGATGATTGTGTGAAACGCAGATTAGCGCGGATTTCCTCAGATTAATTATAGTCAATCTTTCGCAAAACAATTTTGTTCTACTATAATAATGATATCTGCGTTAATCTGCGGGAATTTGCGTTTCAATAATTAATTAAGATAAAATGGTGAAGAAATTAGCTTCTCTTTTATGCGGAGTATGTTGCCTGCTTTTAGCTTCGTGTGCGGCATCTCCGGAAGAACTCCGCGAGAAGATAGACTTCAACGACGGCTGGCGTTTCCTGTTAGGAGACGAACCGCAAGCGGAAGAAGTCGGTTTTGCAGATACGGCGTGGCGTGCGCTCGACTTGCCTCATGATTGGGCGATAGAGGGCGACTTCAGTCAGGATAATCCGTCCGGTACAGGCGGAGGGGCTTTGCCCGGAGGCATCGGATGGTACCGTAAGACTTTCGTTCCCGATAAAGCCGATGCGGATAAGAAGTTCCGTATCGTGTTCGATGGGGTCTATATGAATTCGGAAGTATTTCTTAACGGTGTATCTCTGGGGCATCGTCCGTATGGATACATTACTTTCAGTTACGACCTTACCCCGCATCTCAAGTGGGGCGAAAAGAATGTGCTTGCCGTGCGTGTGGACAATTCCGAACAGCCTAATTCACGCTGGTATTCGGGATGCGGCATTTACCGGAATGTATGGCTGGTGAAGACCGGTGCAGTGCATGTGGCTGAATGGGGAACGTATGCTACGGTGAGTGAGGTGAGTGATGCGCAGGCGGATTTGGATATTCAGACCCGTGTGGCAAATGAATCAGCTATGCCTGCTCAGGTGAAGGTGCATTCTTCTTTGCTGGATGCGGAAGGGCTTATCGTTGCAAGTGGAGAAACGGACTGTTTCGTAGAAGCCGGGAAGGAAACCGAGGTCTCGCAACAGCTAAAGGTCGGGAATCCCGAACGGTGGGATATTGATACACCTTATTTATATACCTTATTGACCGAAGTGGTACAAGAAGGGAAACAGGTCGACCGTTATGAAACGCCTGTAGGTATCCGTTCGTTTTCTTTTGATGCCGAAAAGGGATTTATCCTTAACGGAAGACCGATGAAGATAAACGGGGTATGCATGCATCACGATTTGGGATGCTTGGGAGCGGTGGTCAATGTGCGTGCCATGGAACGCCAGCTGGAAATCCTGAAAGAGATGGGATGCAACGGCATCCGGTGTTCGCACAATCCTCCTGCGCCCGAATTGCTCGACTTGTGCGACCGGATGGGGTTCATCGTCATGGATGAGGCGTTCGACATGTGGCGCAAGAAGAAGACTTCGCACGACTATGCCCGCTATTTTGATGAGTGGTATGAACGGGATTTGCGCGATTTCATCTTGCGCGACCGCAACCATCCCTCCATATTTATTTGGAGCATCGGCAACGAAGTGTTGGAGCAGTGGAGCGATGCCAAAGCCGATACGTTAAGTCTGGAAGAAGCGAACCTGATTCTGAACTTCGGGCATTCGGCGGATATGTTGGCAAAAGAAGGGGAGATGAGTGTCAATTCATTGCTGGCGAAGAGGCTGGCTGAGTTTGTAAAGGCACTCGACCCGACACGTCCCATTACGACCGGATGCAATGAACCGAATCCGGCAAACCATTTGTTCAAGTCGGGAGCTATGGACATTATCGGGTACAATTATCATAACGCGAATATTCCCGATGTGCCTAAGAATTTCCCTAACAAGCCTTTTATAATTACCGAAAGCAATTCGGCTCTTGCCACACGCGGGTATTACCGGATGCCGAGCGATAAGGTTACCGTTTGTCCCGACCGTTGGGACAAGCTGTATTACGACCCGACTTTCGCTTGCTCGGCATACGACAATTGCCATGTGCCTTGGGGAAACACGCATGAGGAAACCATAAAGCTGATTCGTGACAATGCTTTCATCAGCGGGCAATATGTGTGGACGGGATTCGACTATATCGGCGAGCCTACTCCTTACGGATGGCCTGCACGCAGCTCGTATTTCGGCATCGTCGACCTTGCCGGATTTCCGAAGGATGCCTATTACCTCTATCAGGCGGAGTGGTCGGACAAGCCTGTGCTCCATCTTTTCCCGCACTGGAACTGGACGCCGGGACAGGATATTGATATGTGGTGCTATTACAACAATGCCGACGAGGTGGAACTTTTTGTCAACGGCAAGTCGCAAGGCGTGAAGGCGAAGACTCCTGATTGCCTGCATGCGGCATGGCGTGTCAAGTTCGAGCCGGGAAGCGTGAAGGTGGTGGCACGTAAAGAAGGCAAGGTAGTAGGCGAGAAAGAAATCCGTACAGCCGGAACTCCTGCCCAAATCCGCCTGACTCCCGACCGTTCCAACTTGTATGCCGATGGGCGTGACTTGAGTTTCGTAACGGTAGAGATTTTGGATAAGGATGGCAATCTGTGTCCGAACGCCGACAATTTGGTCCGTTTTCAGGTAGAAGGCAATGCCTTTATAGCCGGAGTGGATAACGGAAGCCCCATTTCGATGGAGCGGTTCAAGGACAATAAGCGCAAGGCTTTTTACGGCAAGTGCCTCGTGGTATTGCAAAACACGGGAGATGCCGGAGGTGCTCGCCTGAAGGTGGTTTCCGATGGCTTGCGTGATGCAGAAGTATCGATAACAGCAGAATAAAATTATAAAACAGAAAACCATGAAAAAACAATTATTGACAATATGTGCAGGTGTGGCGTTATCCCTGTCTGCACCGATGGCGCAAACGGTGGAAACGCTTCCGGTGTATTTGGACGACAGCCAGCCGATAGAAGCGCGCGTGCAGGATGCCTTGAGCCGGATGACGGTAGAGGAAAAGGCACGCCTGAGTTATGCGCAGGGAAAATTCAGTTCGCCCGGATGTCCGCGCCTGGGCATTCCTGAACTGTGGTATTCCGACGGCCCTCACGGGGTACGTGCTGAAATCAATTGGAACGACTGGGGATATGCCGGATGGACCAGCGACAGTTGTACGGCTTTTCCGGCATTGACATGCCTTGCTGCTACATGGAATCTTGAACTTTCGGGCAAATACGGAAAAGCATTGGGCGAAGAAGCCTTATATCGTGGCAAGGACGTGCAGCTGGGACCGGGCGTAAACATATACCGCACGCCTTTGAACGGACGTAACTTTGAATACATGGGCGAAGACCCTTACCTCGCCGCCGAGATGTGTGTGCCTTACATTCAGGAGTTGCAGAAGAACGGAGTAGCGGCTTGCGTGAAACATTACGCGCTCAACAATCAGGAATTGTGGCGCGGGCATATCGATGTGGAGGTGAGCGACCGTGCCTTGTACGAAATCTATCTGCCTGCATTCAAGGCGGCGGTAGAACGGGGCGGGGCATGGAGCATCATGGGAGCTTATAATAAAGTACGCGGTACGCACGCCACGCATCACAAGCTTTTGAATAATGACATTCTGAAAGGCGAATGGAAGTTCGACGGGTGTGTGGTGACCGACTGGGGAGCGGCACACGATACGTACGAAGCCGCCATGTACGGGCTTGATCTCGAAATGGGCTCTTACACCAACGGATTGACCTCGGAGTCGGAGTTCGGTTATGATGACTATTATTTGGGCAAAGCTTACTTGAAGATGATAAAAGAAGGCAAGATTCCGATGGAGGTGGTTGATGACAAGGCAGGGCGCGTGCTCCGTCTGATTTTCCGCACGGCGATGAACCGCAAAAAGTCTTTCGGCTCGATGGCTTCGCCGGCGCATTATCAGGTGGCATACGAAGTGGCAACCGAGGGGACAGTGCTCCTGAAGAACGGAAACGGGAAAAAACAGGCAGGTTTGCTTCCGGTTGTCCCCGGCGCGTATAAAAACATCCTTGTGGTAGGCGACAATGCGGTGCGCAACCTGATGCAGGGAGGAGGCTCTTCGGAACTGAAGCCCAAAGATTTCATTTCTCCCTTGGACGGTCTGCGTAAAAAGTACGGCAATGTGACGTATGCGCAAGGTTATAAGGCAGGGCGTCCGATGTATGGCAATGTGGAAGAGATTCCGCAGGCGGTGATGGATTCGTTGCGTGAGGATGCCGTGGCAAAGGCGAAGGAAGCCGACTTGGTCATTTACGTAGGCGGACTGAACAAAAACCATCAGCAGGATTGCGAGGCGGGCGACCGCATTACCTATAACTTGCCTTTCGGGCAAGATGAACTGATTCGTTCGTTGCTCGGAGTGAATAAGAATATGGTAGTCGTTTTGATAAGCGGGAATGCGGTGGCGATGCCGTGGCTCGATGACGTTCCGTCTGTGGTGCAGACTTGGTATTTGGGTACGATTACCGGAAACGCGTTGGCAGATGTGCTGAGCGGCGAAGTCAATCCCAGTGGGAAACTTCCTTTCTCTTACCCTGTGAAACTGGAGGACTGCCCAGCCCACGCTTTCGATGCGCTTTGCTATCCGGGCGACAGCATCCGCGAAGTATATAAGGAAGACATTCTTGTGGGGTACCGCTGGTATGACACCAAGAAAATTGAACCGATGTTCCCGTTCGGCTATGGGATGAGTTACACGACTTTCGAATACGGCAAACCGGCGGTTTCGACTAAGGCGATGAATCAAGACGGAAGCCTTACGGTTTCGGTAAAAGTAAAGAATACGGGAACGGTAGCCGGCAAGGAGATTGTCCAGCTTTACATCGGCGACGAGAAGTGCTCCGTGCTTCGTCCTGTAAAGGAGCTGAAAGGCTTCCGAAAAGTGGCTCTTCGTCCGGGTGAAGAAAAAGAAGTGACTTTCACCGTTACTCCCGATGCCTTGAAATTCTTCGATGATAAGCGTCACGAATGGGTAGCGGAGCCGGGTAAGTTCAAGGCGTATATCGGCGCATCGTCTGCGGATATACGCGGTACGGTTTCGTTCGAACTGCTGTAAGTCTTTTGAGGATAATAGATCGGACGCAAAATATAAAGTCAAGGATGTTATGTTTTTTGGCTTTTGCAGAAGCAAAAAATAAAAACTCTGTGTCTTTGTATCTTTGCGTTCGATTTATTTTTCTAACTTTGCATCCTCAAAAAAGAAGATAATGGCAGAAGTACGAAGAACGACGCGCATCCCGAAGGCTGTAAAGACCAAGCCGGTGGATGAATATGGACATCTCCAGCCTCAGGCACCCGAGCTGGAAGAAGCGGTATTGGGGGCATTGATGATTGAAAAGGATGCTTATTCACTGGTGAGTGAAATATTGCGTCCTGAATCATTTTATGAACATCGTAATCAGCTGATTTATGCAGCTATAACTGACCTTGCTATCCAACAGAAGCCGATTGATATTCTTACGGTGACCGAGCAGCTGCGTTCAAGAGGCAATCTGGAAGAGGTGGGAGGACCTTTTTATATCACCCAGCTTAGTGGTAAAGTGGCTTCGTCTGCCCATATCGAATACCATGCACGCATTATCGCTCAGAAATTTCTGGCACGTGAATTGATATCATTCACCAGCGCCATTCAGACCAAAGCTTTCGATGAAACACAGGATGTAGACGACTTGATGCAGGAGGCCGAAGGAAAGCTCTTTGAGATTTCCCAGCAAAATATGAAGAAGGACTACACACAGATTAATCCTGTCATTCAAGAAGCATATGAAATGTTGCAGAAAGCAGCAGCACGTACAGATGGTCTGAGCGGTTTGTCCAGTGGCTTTCACCAACTTGATAAAATGACGTCAGGATGGCAGAATTCCGACCTTATCATTATTGCAGCCCGTCCGGCAATGGGAAAGACGGCGTTTGTACTTTCGATGGCGAAAAATATGGCGGTCAATAATAAAGTTCCTGTTGCTTTGTTTTCGCTCGAAATGAGTAACGTACAGCTGGTGAACCGTTTGATAGTGAATGTATGTGAAATACCTGGTGAGAAAATCAAGAGCGGGCAATTGGCTCCTTATGAATGGGGGCAGCTTGATTATAAAATAAAAGAATTGTATGATGCCCCGCTTTATGTGGATGATACACCTTCGCTTTCTGTTTTCGAATTGCGGACTAAGGCACGGAGATTGGTGCGTGAACACGATGTGAAAGTGATTATTATCGACTATCTTCAGTTAATGAATGCCAGTGGTATGTCGTATGGAAGTCGACAGGAAGAGGTGAGTACAATCTCCCGTTCGCTTAAGGGACTGGCAAAGGAATTGAATATTCCTATTATTGCATTGAGTCAGCTGAATCGTGGTGTAGAAAACCGTGAAGGCATTGATGGTAAGCGTCCTCAGTTGAGCGATTTGCGGGAATCAGGAGCTATCGAGCAGGATGCAGATATGGTGTGTTTTATCCACCGCCCTGAATATTACAAGATTTATCAGGACGAGAAAGGTAATGATTTGCATGGAATGGCAGAGATTATCATTGCCAAGCACCGTAACGGTGCCGTCGGAGATGTGCTTCTCCGTTTCCGGGCAGAGTATGCACGTTTTCAGAATCCTGATGATGACCTGATTGTGCCTATGCCAGGAGAGGAACATACTTCGCCAGTACTTCGTTCGAAGATAAATAGTGGTGGAAGCCAAGGATATATGCCTCCTACTCCTGCTGATATACCTCCTCAGTCGGAGAATCCCTTTGGTGCTCCTATGCCTGATGTCCCGTTTTGAAAATTGGAATGAATCCCCCAATTGTCCAAAGCACACACGAAAACGGAAACATCAAGATGGGAAAAGCTTTTTGTAGAGATTCAAAACAGTTTCTAGGTCTTGGATAATTTTGATGAAAAAGAATATATGATATAAATATGAAGTCGGATATAGAAATAGCACGCAGCATCGAGCTGAAGAAAATCAAGCAGGTGGCTTGGAGTTACGGGTTACCCGGAGATGAGATTTTGAACTACGGGCGATACATTGCCAAAGTGCCCGAAACATTGATAGATGAAGAGAAGGTAAAGCGGAGTAACTTGATACTGGTGACAGCCATCACGCCCACCAAGGCCGGTATCGGAAAGACTACGGTTTCTATTGGACTTGCCTTGGGGTTGAATCGCATTGGACGGAAAGCCATCTGTGCCTTACGTGAGCCATCGCTTGGTCCTTGTTTCGGAATGAAAGGCGGTGCTGCTGGAGGTGGCTACGCACAGGTGCTCCCGATGGACAAAATCAATCTTCATTTTACGGGTGATTTCCATGCCATTACCTCGGCACATAATATGATTGCTGCCTTGTTGGATAACTATATGTATCAGAACCGCGATAACGGCTTTGCCATGAAGGAAGTGCTGTGGAATCGTGTGTTGGATGTGAACGACCGCGGTTTGCGTTATATCGTGACGGGATTGGGAGGAAAAACCAATGGCATTACCCGGGAGTCAAGTTTTGATATCACTCCGGCATCTGAAATCATGGCTATCCTTTGCCTGGCAACAGATGAGGCGGATTTGCGTCGTCGTATCGAGAATATTTTGCTGGGTTTCACCGTTGATAACAAACCTTTTACGGTGAAAGACTTGGGAGTGGCAGGAGCTATTACCGTATTGCTGAAGGATGCCATATCCCCCAACTTGGTGCAGACCACTGAGCACACACCGGCATTTGTTCATGGGGGACCTTTTGCCAACATTGCTCACGGTTGTAATTCCATCTTGGCCACCAAGTTGGCGATGACCTTCGGCGACTACGTGATTACGGAAGCTGGATTCGGTGCGGATTTGGGAGCAGAGAAATTTTACGATATCAAGTGCCGTAAGTCGGGCTTACAACCCAAGCTGACCGTTATTGTAGCTACGGCGCAGGGATTGAAAATGCACGGCGGCGTGAGTCTTGACAAAATCAAGGAGCCAGATTTGGAAGGATTGGAAAAAGGCTTTGCCAATCTTGACAAGCATATTGAGAACCTGCGCTCGTTCGGTCAGACGATTGTAGTGGCATTTAACCGTTACGCCAACGATACGGAAGAGGAAATTGAAGCTATCCGTCGCCATTGTACCACGATGGGTGTGGGTTTTGCCGTTAACAATGCTTTTACCGAAGGTGGAGCCGGAGCTATGGAATTGGCAGAGCTGATAGTGGACACCATTGAGAACAAACCTTCACAACCTCTGCGCCTTGCATATGAGGACACCGATAGCATCGAGGAAAAGATAGAGAAAGTGGCTTGCAACTTGTATGGTGCCGCTGAAGTGACTTACAGCATCACGGCGCGCAAGAAAATCAAGATAGCTGAAGCACTGGGTTATGAGAAATTCCCCATCTGTATTGCCAAGACTCAGTATTCGTTTTCCACTGACCCCAAGCTCTATGGTGTGGCGAAGGACTTTGAGTTTCATGTGCGTGACATTGTTCTTAATGCCGGTGCTGAGATGCTGGTGGTGATAGCTGGCGAGATTATGCGTATGCCGGGATTGCCCAAAGAGCCGCAAGCCCTACACATTGATATTGTGAATGGGGAGATAGAAGGATTGTCGTGAGTGTCTTATTTATGACTATTGTTTTTTCCTTGTGAATGTCCTATTCCGCCAATAAATATGTCTGCAAAACGAAGATATACTTCATCGGCAATTTCAAATAACTGCTACAGCCCACGAAGATAACTGAAAAGGCAAAGTAAGATATCTTCATTGGGCGTGTCATTATTTTACCTGCAATCTGTATAAATTATGAACAAACGAAATATATTCATAGCCGGAGTCGTAGCTGTTGTGCTGGCGGTTGGCGGGACTTTTTATTATATGCATCATATGGCGCAACCGTTGGACGAAGTTGCGGTAACTGATTCGGTAGAAGTCGACAATATCGTGCGGAAATATGGGATACCTGTTTCGCTTTACGACATTAAGTACGGACTTGTAGAACCGGGACAGAACCTCTCGATTATCTTGCGGAAGCATGGTTTTTCGGTAGGTGAAGTACACCGGCTTACCAAGAAAGCAGAAGGTGTATTCGATGTCCGTAAGGTAAAAGATGGGCAGGCATACGCCGTTTTTACGACCCGCGATAGCATTCCACAGACGGTGTACTTTGTTTACGAGGAAAGTCCGAAGTCATATATCGTCTTTGACCTGAAAGGTGATTACGGTGTGAAGCGCGGTGAAAATCCAGTGACGTGGGAGCGTAAGACTGTAGGAGGAAGGGTAAAAACATCGTTGTGGGTGGCGATGCAGCAGTGCGGAACCTCCCCGCAGCTTGCCCTTGACCTTTCGAATATCTTCGGCTGGAGCATTGACTTTTTCGGGTTGCAAAAAGAAGACGAGTTCCGTGTGTGGTATGAACAGGAAACCGTAGAAGGAAGGGAATTGCAGAACTTCCGTGTGCTGGCAGCCTCATTTTCGCACGAAGATAGTGTGTATTATGCTATTCCCTTTGTGCAGGATGGTGAGGAATTGTATTACAATGCTGACGGGAATAGCCTGGAGGGTGAGTTCTTGAAGGCTCCGTTGGATTATTATCGCATCTCGTCACGCTTTTCGAATAGCCGATTCCATCCGGTATTGCGCCGTTATCGTGCCCATCATGGTGTGGATTATGCTGCTCCGAAGGGTACGCCTGTGTATGCTATTGGCAAGGGAAAGGTGATAGCTAAAGCTTACCAGGCGGGTGGGGCAGGAAACTACCTGAAGATTCGTCACAATAGCCGCTATACTACCACTTATATGCATCTCTCGGGATTTGCTAAAGGAATCCAGGTGGGCTCGGAAGTAAAGCAGAAAGAAGTGATTGGCTACGTTGGGAGCACGGGGTTGTCTACTGGGCCACACCTTGATTTCCGTGTTTATGATAATGGTACCCCCGTTAATCCTCTTACTATCAAGTCGCAACCTAAAAAGCCTGTAAGTGAGGATAATAAGGAACAATTTGCCGTTGTGCGCGATTCGTTGCTGCAAATACTTGATGGGATAAAAGTGCATTGAAAGTAACAGGCTCTAAAAGATTGATAGGATATTGGAAGCGAGAGATTTGATTTGATACTTCAATTATTATTGTTTGAAACTTTTGTCAATAATGAAAAAAGTTGTATCTTTGCGCACACGTGTCATATTGGTTGATATGCAGGGACAAATTAGATTAAAAAGTAATGTTTTGAATAGGTAAGGAGTCAGAACTTTTTATACAAATTAAATAATGAGTAATTGATATGCTTATAGCTGTAGATTTTGATGGAACTATTGTAGAGCATAAATATCCCGCCATTGGTGCAGAGATACCTTTTGCTATTGAAACTCTAAAAAAGCTGGCTGCGGAAAAGCATAAGCTGATTCTTTGGAGTGTGCGTGAAGGGAAGCTTTTGGATGAGGCCGTTGAATTTTGCCGCCAGCGGGGATTGGTCTTTTATGCAGTCAACCGTGACTATCCGGAGGAAGAAAAGCAACAGAACAATCATTATTCGCGCAAATTGAAAGTGGATTTGTTCATAGATGACCGTAATTTGGGAGGATTGCCTGATTGGGGCACTATTTATGAAATGGTAACCAAGCGTCTTTCGTATGAAGATTTGTTGGACCGCTACGAAACGGACGAACAGGATGACAAGAAATCACGAAAGAGCTTTTTGAAAAGATTGTTTACTTAAACAATAATGTCGGGCTGATACAGTGACTAAGTATTATTGGAAAAATAGAGGCAATTAATATTTTTAAAGAACATAAGATGAAACTCAAACAAACACTTTTCGCATTTGCTATTATGGCATTGCTGGCAGGATGTACCTCTTATAAAAGTGTACCTTACTTGCAGAATCCTGAAATTGTAAATGAACTGGGAACGGAAATCCCCCTTTATGATGCGAAAATCATGCCTAAAGATTTGTTAAGTATTACAGTGAATACGACCGATCCTCAGGCGGCTGCTCCATTTAATTTGACTGTGCAGACTCCTTTGAATGCGGCGTTGACTAATATCAACACGACTACCCAGCCAACCTTGCAACAATATCTTGTAAGCAATCAGGGAGAAATTGATTTTCCAGTCCTCGGAAGGTTGAAAGTAGGAGGGTTGACTAAGAATGAAGCGGAGAATATGATTCGCGAACGGTTGAAACCTTATCTGAAAGAAGCTCCGATTGTAACCGTCCGTATGGCAAATTATAAGATATCAGTGTTGGGTGAAGTTGCACGCCCTGGTTCTTTTACGGTTAGTAACGAAAAGGTTAATGTGTTGGAAGCTCTTGCTATGGCAGGGGATATGACGGTTTACGGTGTACGTACGAATGTGAAGCTGATTCGTGAAGAACCCAATGGCAAACGGGAAATCGTAGAGCTTGATTTGACGAAAAGTGACATCGTCCTTTCACCTTATTTCTATCTCCGGCAAAATGATGTCATTTATGTTACTCCCAATAAGACAAAGGCGAAAAACTCAGATATCGGTAATACGACCACTACGGTTATATCGGCAACTTCAATCTTGGTATCTATCGCAAGTTTGCTAGTCAATATTCTCAATTAATTCAACGGATAAAAAAGTTAGAAAAAAACATCTATGGAAGAACAAAACATCAATGAACAAAACAATGAAGAAAATGCTATCAATCTATATGCTATTTTTTTCAAATACCTTGCTTATTGGCCGTGGTTTGTCATAAGTGTAATTGTCTGTTTGATATTGGCTTTCCTTTATCTGCGCTATCAGGCGCCAGTATACAATGTTACGGCGGCTGTTTTAATTAAAGAAGAAGAACAAAAAGGTAGTACTTCTGCTACATCGCCTTTGGCTGCTATACAAGACCTTGGAATGTTTTCCATGACTAATAATTTTGATAATGAGGTGGAAATTCTGCATTCACGTACTCTTATCAAAAAGGCAGTAAATGAATTACGGTTGTATATCAGTATAGCCGAAGACCGCATGAGCGGTTATAATATTCCTTTGTATAAGACTTCTCCTGTCAATGTTTTCATGACGCCTGAAGAAGCTGATAAATTGGAGGCACCTGTTAAGCTGAAAATGAAATATACGCTTGATGGCAAATTGAATGTGGAGGCCGAATACACTCTTGAAGAAGAAGAGGAAGAAATCAGTAAAACATTTGATAAACTTCCGGCTGTACTTCCAACTCCTGTCGGAGTGGTGAACTTCGTTAAAAACGACTCGCTTCCAGAGCCTATGGAAGAAGATATGAGACTGGTTGCGTATATTAATGCTCCGACGTCTACCGCGAATGGATATATGGAGAACCTGACCGTGGAAGCGACTTCGAAAACCACAACAATAGCTCAAATCGGAATACAGAATACGGATAAACAACGTGCTGTGAATTTTATCAATTGCCTGGTGGCTTTCTATAACCGCGATGCAAATGATGAAAAAAATGAAGTGGCACAGAAAACAGCTGAATTTATTGAAGAACGCATTGGAATTATCAATCGCGAATTGGGTACTGCAGAGACAGAATTGGCTGATTTTAAACAGCGTTCGGGATTGACAGATCTTACCAGTGATGCGCAGTTGGCTTTGGAAGAAAGTTCTAAGTATGGACAGCAGCGTGTAGAAAATGCTACGCAAATCCAGCTGGTAGAATTCTTGAAGAATTACATAAATGATCCTCAAAACAATGGAGAGGTTATCCCTTCAAATGTCGGGTTGCAGGATCAGAACCTTTCATCGGTAATTGACCAGTATAATACGATGATTATCGAACGTAACCGTTTGCTACGTACTTCTTCTGAAAGTAACCCTGCTGTTATTAATATGAATGCGGGGATAGAAGCCATGCGGCATAGTGTTCAGACTACTGTTGAAAGTGTATTGAAAGGTCTGAATATTGCAAAAATAGACATAGACCGTCAGGCACGTAAATTTGAAGGACGCATCAGTAATGCTCCTTTGCAGGAGAAAGAGTTCCTGAGCATTGCCCGTCAGCAGGAAATCAAGGCGGCACTTTATACGATGCTTTTGCAAAAGCGTGAGGAAAATGCTATAACCCTTGCGGCTACAGCCAATAACGGGCGGATTATTGAAGATGCTTTGGCAGATAAGGATCCTGTTTCTCCGAAAAAGAAAATCATCGCACTTGCCGCATTGATTTTGGGATTGGGAATTCCTGTCGGAATTATTTATCTGCGTGACATGTTGAAGTACAAAATTGAAAACCGTGAAGATGTAGAACACTTGACAGATATTCCTATTATTGCAGAACTTCCACGCTGTAAAAAACCGGAAAAAGGAGCGATTGTTGTACGGGAGAATAAAAACGATATTATGGAAGAAACATTTCGTGGCTTGCGTACCAATTTACTCTTCATGTTGCCTAAAGATAAAAAAGTGATTCTCTTTTCTTCTACTCAGCCAGGTGAAGGTAAATCGTTTGTTGCCGGCAATACAGCTGTCAGTCTTGCTTTCTTAGGAAAGAAAACGATTATTGTAGGTATGGATATCCGTAAGCCGGGATTGAATAAGGTATTCAATCTTTCTCGTCGTGCAGAAGGTATTACTAATTATTTGGCGGATCCGGATCATGTGAATATTTTCGATATGATTCAACATTCGGATATTAGCGAGAATTTAGATATCTTGCCAGGTGGTCCTGTTCCACCCAATCCGACAGAACTGGTGGCTCGTGATGTTCTGGACCGGGCTATCGAGCAGTTAAAGCAGCGTTATGATTATATAATTCTGGATACTGCGCCGATTGCCATGGTTACTGATACTGCGATTATCGGACGTGTGGCAGACATGTGTGTGTATGTTTGCCGTGCAGATGTGACCCCGAAGGCTGGGTATCGGTATATTAATGTTTTGCGTGATGAGAAGAAATTCCCTGTACTTGCCACTATTATTAATGACATAGACATGAGCAAACGGAAAAACAGTTATGGTTATGGATATGGTGCAAAGTACGGATATGGTGGCAAGGCATATGGCTATGGTTATGGATACGGATATGGATATTCCGAAGCCCAAAAGCAAAAAAGCAACAAATAATTAAGAATTATAATCAACACTTATACGCATGTCGCATCAGTTTACACTTTTCTGCATGTATTCTTCGCAGAGTAATGTAAACTGGTGCGATTTTGTCTTTAAATCGTTATTATTATGAAAGATTTGAAAATAGCTGTGGCCGGGACAGGCTATGTAGGCCTTTCTATTGCCACACTGCTGAGTCAGCACCATCAGGTCACGGCGGTTGATATCGTTCCGGAAAAAGTGGAATTGATTAATCAGCGGAAATCACCCATTCAGGATGATTACATAGAAAAATACCTGTTAGAGAAAAAACTGAACCTTACTGCTACATTGGATGGGGTTAAAGCATATAGTGATGCTGATTTTGTGATTATTGCAGCTCCGACCAATTATGACCCGATAAAGAACTATTTCGATACCAGCCATGTAGAAGAAGTCATTAAGTTGGTTATGCAGGTCAATCCGGATGCGATTATGGTCATTAAGAGTACGATACCAGTAGGATATACCGAAAACATCCGTAAGAAGTTGGGAAATAATAACATCATATTTTCTCCCGAATTTCTGCGGGAAAGCAAAGCGCTTTATGATAATCTTTACCCTAGCCGCATCATTGTGGGACGTCCTGAAGGAGACGCCCGTTTGGACAAAGCTGCACATACTTTTGCCGCTTTACTTCAGGAAGGTGCTCTTAAAGAGAATATTGATACATTGTTCATGGGATTGACAGAGGCGGAAGCCGTGAAACTGTTTGCCAATACTTACCTGGCTTTAAGGGTATCATACTTTAATGAATTGGATACTTATGCTGAAATGAAAGGATTGGATACAAAGGCGATAATCAATGGGGTCTGTCTGGATCCGCGCATTGGAAGTCATTATAATAATCCAAGTTTTGGCTATGGAGGTTATTGCCTGCCTAAAGATACCAAACAGCTTCTTGCCAACTATGCGGATGTGCCTGAAAATTTGATACAGGCAATAGTGGAAAGCAATCGTACACGTAAGGATTTTGTTGCCGATAGAGTCTTGCATAAGGCAGGATATTACGATTATTATAACCGGAGTGATTATAATCCTGATGAAGAACGGCAATGTACAATAGGTGTTTTTCGTCTTACAATGAAAAGCCATAGTGATAATTTTCGGCAAAGCAGTATCCAAGGGGTCATGAAACGTGTGAAGGCTAAAGGTGCAATTGTAATAATTTATGAGCCGACCTTGAAAGATGGGAGCACTTTTTTTGGAAGCCGGGTTGTAAATGATTTGGAACTTTTCAAGCGCCAGAGCCAGGCTATTATTGCTAATCGCTATGATACATGTCTTGACGATGTCCGGTATAAAGTGTATACCCGTGATATTTTTCGGAGAGACTGACTGATAGTAACACATCTGTTTGGCTTTTACAGAAATAAAGATTACCTTTGCCCGAAAAGATTTTGGAATTATGAGAAAAGTAGCATTAATCACCGGTATAACAGGACAAGACGGTTCTTACCTTGCTGAGTTTTTGATAGAGAAAGGCTATGAAGTGCATGGTATTTTACGCCGTTCTTCGTCATTCAATACAGGACGTATCGAGCATTTGTATTTGGACGAATGGGTACGTGATATGAAGAAAAACCGTTTGGTGAATCTTCATTGGGGCGATATGACAGATTCCAGTTCGTTGATTCGTATCATCAGTGACATTCATCCTACGGAAATCTATAATCTGGCAGCACAGAGCCACGTAAAGGTCTCTTTTGATGTACCTGAATACACAGCCGAGGCTGATGCCATCGGCACGCTTCGTTTATTAGAGGCGGTTCGAATCTGCGGACTCGACAAAACTTGCCGTATTTATCAGGCTTCCACATCTGAACTTTTTGGAAAGGTTCAGGAAATTCCCCAAAAAGAAACGACTCCTTTTTATCCGCGTTCACCCTATGGAGTGGCAAAGCAGTATGGTTTTTGGATAACGAAAAACTATCGTGAAAGTTATGGTATGTTTGCTGTAAACGGTATCCTGTTCAATCATGAAAGTGAGCGGCGTGGAGAAAATTTCGTGACACGTAAGATTACGCTTGCGGCTGCACGTATCAAGCAAGGGTTCCAAGATAAACTGTATTTAGGCAATCTTGACGCGAAACGTGATTGGGGATATGCTAAAGATTATGTAGAGTGCATGTGGCTTATCCTCCAGAATGATAAACCAGAAGACTTTGTGATAGCAACCGGTGAGATGCATACGGTACGAGAGTTCTGTACGCTGGCATTCCATTACCTGGGTATTGATTTGGAATGGCAGGGAAGTGGTGTTGACGAAAAAGGTATTGACCGGGAAACAGGACGGGTATTGGTAGAAGTTGATCCGAAGTATTTCCGCCCGTGTGAAGTGGAGCAGCTTTTAGGAGATCCGACCAAGGCCAAAGAAACATTAGGCTGGAATCCGACAAAAACATCTTTCCCTGAGTTGGTACGTATAATGGCTGAGCATGACATGAAGTTTGTAAGGAAACTTCATCTGAAAGCAGAAATGGATAAAGAAGAATAATTTTAAGTTGACAAGGTGTCAGATAACGAATTGACAAGGATGTAATGGTATTTGACAGGTAATGCCTCGTTTTCTGATACTTTGTCGGCTTGTCAACAAAAAAGAATATGTTGGACAAATCATCAAAAATATATGTTGCCGGACATCATGGATTAGTTGGATCGGCTATTTGGAATAATCTCCAACAACGGGGGTATATGAACTTGGTAGGGCGTAGTCATAAGGAACTGGACCTGTTGGATGGAGTGGCTGTAAAACGTTTTTTCGATGAAGAACAGCCTGATGCTGTAGTATTGGCTGCCGCACATGTAGGAGGCATTATGGCGAACTTGCATTACCGTGCAGACTTTATTTACCAGAATCTTCAAATACAGCAGAATGTCATCGGCGAAAGCTTTCGTCATGGTGTCAAGAAGCTTCTGTTTTTGGGTAGTACCTGTATCTATCCGCGTGAAGCTCCCCAACCGATGAAGGAAGAAGTGCTGCTCACTTCTCCTTTGGAATATACGAACGAACCTTATGCCATTGCTAAAATAGCCGGCTTAAAGATGTGTGAAAGTTTCAACTTGCAATATGGTACGAATTACATTGCCGTTATGCCTACAAACCTTTATGGACCGAATGACAACTTTCACTTGGAAAACAGTCATGTGCTTCCGGCAATGATTCGCAAGGTCTATCTTGCAAAGTGCCTGAATGAAGGCAAGTGGGATGCTGTGCGTAAAGACATAAACTTGCGCCCTGTAGAAGGAGTAAATGGAAATAATACGGACGAAGAAATCTTAGGAAAACTGGCAAAGTTTGGCATTACGCCCGAAGCTGTAACTTTATGGGGTACAGGCAAGCCTTTGCGTGAGTTCCTGTGGAGTGAAGAGATGGCAGATGCCAGTGTACACGTATTATTGAATGTAGATTTTAAAGATACTTACAAGAATGGCGAGACAGAAATCCGTAATTGTCATATCAATGTAGGTACGGGCAAGGAACTGTCCATCCGGGAACTGGCTGAGAAGATTGTAAAAGAAATCGGCTTTAAGGGTGAGTTGCGTTGGGATTCTTCTAAGCCAGACGGAACGATGCGTAAGTTGACGGACGTAACGAAGCTTCATAGCTTGGGGTGGCATCATCAAGTGGAGATAGACGAGGGAATTCATCGTTTGTATGAATGGTATCTGAAGGGGATTTGTATCAACCATCAGACAATTTGATGTAATGGCATAACGATATAACACTTATTGCTGTCTGCTAACGCTTTTATCAGTGTTTGGCAGGCAGCAGTTTTTTGTAACGCAAAGATTACGGATTTCTGATGCTGACCGTATGTCTTTACCTTCTGCTTTAAAAAGAGAAAAGCTACAGCTTCCCTTTAATGCATTGGAATGCCTCCAAGAAAATGAATGACCCGGTTCGCATGCAACGGTTTCTATGCTGATGTGATATTCATGTTCTGAAATAAGTTTAAATCACTTCATTTAATGATAAAATCTCTTTGAATTTTCGTTTATTACTGCCATTTTATTAAATTTGCCGCCACAAATTTATAGCAAGAAGAATGAAAAGGATAAGATTGTTTGTAACAGTATTGGCTATCGGGACTTTGTTATTCCAAAGTTGTGACGATAGCAAGACGTATGCTGAACTGAGAGATGATGAAATTGATGCAATCAATGCATGGATTAGTACGCACGATTATGAAATAATAAGCGAAAGCGAATTCTATGCCCAAGATACAATGACCAACGAGAATCAGTTTGTGCTTTTTGATGAAAGCGGTGTGTATATGAATATCGTGAAGAAAGGACAGGGTACTTCTGTCTTGGCAGATGGGTCGTATTCCATACTTTCCCGTTATTTTGAGATTGCGATGCAGGATCGTGATGAACTGTTCAGTTTGGGTGATACGCTGACTGGTAATACGAATCTGTACAATTATCCGCTTTATTCAGTAAACTCATCGTGGTCGCTTCCAATGTATATGCTTCATCCCGAAGAATATAAGCTTACCATTGATGGTGATTCTTATTCGGCAGCTTTTACGCAGAGTTATATTATGTATTCCATTTACCAGACAACTTCGGTACCGACGGGCTGGTTATTGCCTTTGCGGTATGTAAAACCTTCGCGTACATCTTCGTCGACTGATGTGGCTCGTGTACGTCTGATAGTTCCTCACGCTGAAGGGACTAGAAATGCGAGCCGTTATGTATACCCGTGTTATTACGAGATTACTTATAATTTAGGTAAATAAGAAGGCAGGTGTGTCAGAATGGAATGGGATTATCAAAATGAACGTTGATTTTTGTTTTGGCACATCCGCCTTATGTTGTAATGTCTGTTCCGTTTGTCAGGGAGGACAACCCAAGACATTGCCTGAATGTTGGTGAGAAATTATAAACCCAAAAACTTAATAAACGATGACTTTGATAAAATCAATCTCCGGTATCAGGGGAACTATCGGGGGAAAAGCAGGAGAAGGGCTGACCCCGTTGGATATCGTAAAATTTACTTCTGCATACGCTACACTGATTCGTCGTATTTCTTCTTTACAAAGCAATCGCATTGTGGTGGGACGTGATGCCCGTGTATCAGGTGAGATGGTGCGGAAAGTGGTGTGTGGCACTTTGATGGGTATGGGTTTTGATGTCGTTGATATAGGATTGGCTTCTACTCCTACTACCGAATTGGCTGTGACGATGGCAAAAGCCTGTGGTGGAATTATTCTGACTGCCAGCCACAATCCGAAACCGTGGAATGCACTTAAATTGTTGAACGAACGTGGTGAGTTCTTGAATGCTGAAGAGGGGAAAGAAGTGCTCCGCATAGCCGAAGCAGAAGACTTTGAATACGCCGATATTGATTCGATAGGGCTCTATACGGAGGATTTGAGTTATGGTGAAAAGCATATCGAGCACGTCTTGTCTTTGCCTTTAGTAGATAGCAAGGCTATCCGTGAAGCAGGTTTTCGTGTCGCAATTGATTGTGTAAATTCGGTAGGTGGTATCATTCTTCCACAATTGCTGGAGCGTTTGGGAGTGGATTATGTAGAGAAATTGTATTGCGAACCTACAGGAATTTTCCAGCATAATCCTGAGCCCTTGGAGAAAAATCTAGGTGATATCATGCAGTTGATGCGGAAAGAAGAATTGGATGTGGCTTTTGTAGTAGACCCGGATGTGGATCGATTGGCTATGATTTGTGAAGATGGAACAATGTATGGCGAGGAGTATACGCTAGTTACAGTTGCCGATTATGTATTGAAGAATACACCGGGCAATACGGTATCCAATTTGAGTTCGACTCGTGCATTGCGGGATGTAACTGATAAATACGGGATGAAATATTATGCTTCGGCAGTAGGCGAAGTGAATGTGGTAGCAAAAATGAAAGAGACACATGCCGTAATCGGCGGTGAAGGTAACGGCGGTGTTATCTATCCGCCTGCCCATTATGGTCGGGATGCACTGGTAGGCATAGCTTTGTTCTTAAGTCATTTGGCTCATGAAGGCAAGAAAGTGAGTGAACTGCGTGCTTCTTATCCTACTTATTATATGGCGAAAAATCGTATAGATTTGACGCCGGATACTGATATTGATGCTATTTTGGAAAAAGTGAAGGAAGTTTACCGTAATGAAGAGGTAAACGATATCGATGGGGTGAAGATTGATTTTGCTGACGGGTGGGTACACTTGCGTAAGAGCAATACCGAACCCATTATCCGTGTATATTCGGAAGCCCGCACTGCAGATGAAGCCGACCGCTTGGCGAAAACTGTTTGTGCAATCGCCTGTGAGAAAAATTGAAAAATGAATGTCCGTAAACAGTCAATACATACCCTTGAAAAATGAATATATACTTCATCGGCTGATGAATATATACTGCATTCACGGTTGAATATATACTTCATCGGCAGATGCAGTACTACTGCGTTTTCAACTCAGTCGAATTGGTTTATTACGGACATTCATAACTTGAAGTGCATTCGTTGCCCTATCGGCAGATATAATCTGATTTGAATACGGTCGTATAGTTTTTGTACGGCCGTATGTTTTTTCATAGACAATAAAAACGCACCTTTACAGGAGATATTTCTTGTCTGCGTCTTAGAAGCTGTTTTGAATTTCTCCAAAAAGTTTTTCTTGGCTTGATGTATCTGTTTTCGTGTGTGCTTTGGGCGATTTTTTGGTCCTTTTCGCTCCTGTTCTTCGTC
>NZ_NFJA01000129.1:0-6969 GCF_002159615.1 Bacteroides sp. An279 | reverse complement strand
GTACCCAGACCCGGGGTCGAACCGGGATGGATTTTACTCCACTGGTGTTTGAGACCAGCGCGTCTACCGATTCCGCCATCTGGGCATTCCGTTGAATTGCGGTGCAAAGGTAAGAAGTATATATTAAAGTTCCAAATATTTATAGGGGTTTTGGAATATTCTAAAATACTTTTAACATCATCTCTCTTCTATTATTTAATATCTGAGTACAAATAACAAAAGGCTGAATCGGTAAGATTCAACCTTGTTATCTTTTTGTGCTAACAATTACTTAAGCCAATTTAGCAATATGAGCAGCCAGTTTTGACTTTAAGTTAGCAGCTTTGTTCTTATGGATAATGTTGCGTTGAGCTACTTTATCCAAAATCTTTTGTACTTTAGGATACATTGCTACTGCTTCTGCCTTGTCAGTAGTCATACGAAGTTTCTTCACTGCGTTACGCATTGTTTTAGCATAATATCTGTTGTGAAGTCTTCTTTTTTCAGCTTGTCTGATTCTTTTAATAGATGATTTGTGATTTGCCATCTCGACTAATCTTTAAATATTGTTCGTGATTCTGTTTATTATGTAGCCCGTGGGAGAATCGAACTCCCCTTTCAAGAATGAAAATCTTGCGTCCTAACCGATAGACGAACGGGCCATCCTTTGATGCTTTCGAGGAAAGTATCCCTCATTTGCGGATGCAAAGGTAGGAAGATTTTTTATTCCTGCAAAACTTTCTGCAGAAAAAATATACTTTCTCCTTAAAAGTCATATCTTTGCAAGTGTAAAACAGTGAATGGAAGTGAGATCAGTGTCACATCTTGATTCTTTAGTTTTATTTGTAGAGCCATGTTACAGAAATATCAGGGAGTAGTGTTACATACACTGAAGTATAATGACCGTTCAAATATTGCCTGTATTTATACAGGTGAGGGTGGAAGGATGTCCTTCTTGTTCCCGGCGCAACGTTCACGCAAGTCAATGGTAAGGTCGGTGCTGTTCCAGCCCTTGTCGTTGGTAGAGTTCGAAGCCGAGGTGCGTCCTCGTGCCAGTGTACATCCCATTCGTGAGGCGAAGGCATGGATGGTTTTCCAATCCTTGCCTTACGATCCCTATAAGTCTGCTATTGCGCTGTTTCTGGCCGAGTTTCTTTATCGTGCTTTGAAAGAAGAGGGAGCCAGTGCATCATTGTTTTCTTATTTGGTTTATTCGATACAATGGCTTGATGCGTGTGAAAAAAGTTTTGCTAATTTTCACTTAGTCTTTTTGATGCGTTTGTCTCGTTTCCTAGGGTTGTATCCGAATATGGAAGATTATGCCGAAGGTTGCTGTTTTGATTTGTTGAATGCCTGTTTTGTGACGGAGCCACCGTCGCATGGTATGTTTGTCGTTCCTGCTGAGGCTTCGCGCATCTGTAATTTGATGCGTATGAACTATGATACGATGTATTTGTTTGGGATGAATCGTACCCAGCGCAATCGTTGCCTCGACATCATTCATGAATATTATCGCCTGCATCTTCCTGATTTCCCGGAATTGAAGTCATTCCGGGTACTTCAGGAACTTTTTTAAGCAGGCGTTTTTCCGATGAGGAGAGTTAGGGGAGGGTTATTTGCATTACGAATCCACCTCGTGCCAGACAAGGAACTTCTGTCTCTTTTCCTATGGAAAGATTTTTTTCGATGCGGAATGATTTTTCATCTGTTCCGTCCCCGATGAAAAGTACAGCCGTCTGTTGTGGCAATGAAAGGCGTTGCAGTGAAAAACGGAGGATTGCCGGCGTGTCTTTTCCGTTGATGCCGGCAATGTACCATGTGTTTCCTCTTTTGCGTGCCAGAACGGCGTGTTCTCCAGGATATCCGCTCAGCAGTCTGGTATCATCCCACGCTGTAGGGAGGGTTGATAAAAGCTGTTTCACCTCGTCAGGCAGGCTTTGGTACGTTTCAGGACGATCAGGCATATGCTGGATGCCCGATTCGAAAAGGATGGGCAGAGCTAACTCGTGACCGTAACTGGTGATGTGTGGGTGCTGCGAGTCAGAAAATGTGCCGGGTGTATAGTCCATTGAGCCTATAACGTTGCGTGTAAAAGGCAAGGTCGCATTGTGGCAGGCTGCACGTGAGGTGAGTCGTTCGTTGTTATTATACCATTCAGCTCCATATACGGATTCCAAGGTAATCAGTTGCGGATAGGTACGTTGCCAGCCCCACGGTAGTGTACCTCCGTGCAGGTTTACGAGCAAGTGGTGGCGTGCTGCGTCCTCCAGTAAGTCGAAATAATAGTTGATTGCTTGCTGGGTGTCGGTTGGGAAGAAGTCCACTTTTACACCTTTCACTCCTTGCTTTTCCAGCCAGGCAAATTCCTTTTCACGGTCGGTTGCCTTGTTGAGGCGGTAGAGTGGAGTAGGTGCTCCTTCAATCCAGTTGGTGGTTGAGTTATACCAAAGTATCGGTCGAATGTCTTTCGAATGAGCATAAGCGAGGACATCTTCGATGGTACCTCCCGTCATTTGGTCCCATTCGGCATCGATCAGTGTATAGGGCCAGTGCATGGAAGCAGCCAAGTCTACGTATTGCTTCAGCAAGGCGCAATTGCGTGCTCCGTGATTGTGTGCCCAGTAAATCCACGATGCATTACCGGGTTTTATCCAACTGGTATCCTTTAGCTGACAGGGTGTAGCGACATCGGTTGTCAAGGTCGATTCGGTAATGTCGGCCAGTGTACCGATGATAAGTGTATGCCACGCTGAATGCCATTCGCCCGTCACAGATAATGCATCCTCTACCATTTTCACCCGATAACGTTCCGTGCCTTCGTTTACCAGATAAGTTCCACAATGAATACGTTGTAAATCCGATTCGGTTATCAGGGCGAATACATCTTTCTGTGGTTCCATTAAGGCGGGATATCCCCATTCGCCGGATTTGCAACCTTCGGTGCTGAAAGGATAAAAGCCTTCGTTGTCTACTGAGCGGGGACGCATCCAGCGTGGAGAGCCTGTTGCCAGATCATAGGAAGTACATTCGTTTGTAATCATTTCTCCGTTTGGGGCTGTTTTCAGCTGGTAGCGGAAAGCGATTCCGTCATCGTATGCCCGTATAATAAGTGTCAGACATTGTTCTTTATCGTTTACCAGAATGAATCTCCGCTCATTGGCATGGTTGATACAGTGCTGGCGTTTGCCGGTGATCATTTGATAATCATCGGTGTGAAGGCTTGTTTCCGATGCCGATTGCAGGCGCAGCTTAGAGGACAAGTCTTGTCGGTTGGTCTGTATTCCCAAATGGATTTGGTTGAAAATGTATTGGTCTCCGTATCGGATAGAAAGGCAGGCTGTGCCTGCTGCATTATTTTCCGGGCAGTGTAGGGTTACGCTGATTTGTCCGTTGGGTGAATGGATTTCGGTAGCTTGCAATGTAAAAGTAAATAACAGCGTTGTGAATATGGCAAATAATTTGTGTTTCATAGGTGGTTTTAACAGTTTTATAAGTTTGGATAGGCAAATATACGGAAAAAAGCGGATGGTGACAATTGGTAGAGGTGTATTTTATCATGTAGAAATTCAAAACAGTTTCAAACAATGACTGTTGAAAAAGTAAGGTCATTCTGTCTCAGAGCGAAGGGGCTCTCATATAATAGTTTATGTTTTCGAGATCCTTCGCTCTGGGATAGAATGACAAATGAAAGCTTAAGACAGGCTCATTGTGATGAGAGTTATTGGTGTCGTACTGCAGGTGCTCCAAAATAGCTTGGATACCGGTTGTCGGGATAGAGGACGAGTTGTTCGAGTACGATTTTCGGATCAATCATATATAGTTTTAATCTATGCATACCTGCTTTCTTTACATGCAGTTTTGTGGTTAGCATACGCAGGTTGTCGAATACTTCGTTACGGCGAAGTTGCTTGGAACCGGTAAGCTTGATGGTCTTGTCTTGCTTGGGAAGTGGTTTCAGGTTGGGCGACTGAGCCAAGTTGGCTGGATTGTATTCGCCGAATGTGTCCACGAATCCTTGGCGGGCATCTATCACTTCCGGTATTTCATCGTCTATTGCTACGGCGATACGCAAGCCTCGTTTGGGATAAACGTCTTGTGTGGGTAAGATACCGATGCAGAGCGAGACGGTTCCAGTATCGGGCAGTAGTATCTGGTATTCTAGGTATGGGGCTTCCTCAGGCTGGGCACTAGGAGCTGTTACAGGGCTGATACCCATACAGGCATATCCTCTTCCCAAGTCGGGCAGTTCAGTCCATGCGGCATCTTTTCCGGGAACGTTTTTGTTATATAGGTATGCTGGGATGGAAAATTCGGTTTTACTCAAATTGCCGAAATAGGCTTCCTTTGTGTCTGGTGCTTGTCCTTTGACGGCCCGGATACCGATAGGAAAGTTGGTTTCTCCACTCTTGATGGTCAGGCAGGCTTCGTGTGTTCCATTGCCGATGGCAGCCCAGTCTATGTTGACTTGGAGGCGCGTTTCGGTTTTTACCGTCCCGGAGGGTTGGCTGACTTTTATCCAAGTTTGTGACGGGGTTGCCGTGAAATTGATGTTTCCTTTTCCTCGGTTGAAGAGGTCAATATAATAGGTTTGGTCAAGCAATGCGTCAAATAGAGGCAATGCCAGTTTGTCCGTATAGTCGGTAGCCTCGCAGCCTTCCGGGCAAATGCCTAAAGATGGGGTGTCTTGCAGGGTGACTTGTTGTAAGGAAGGAAGCAGTGCTTGTTTGGGCATGGACCATTGTGTGTAACCGATGTGTATGTCCGACATCATGTTTTTCCATTTGCCGTTTGCCAGTGTATCATTGTAATAACATGTCAGCCGTTTGTCTTTTTCGAACAATTCTTCAGCTTGCTTCGCATACAGGTTGGCCAAAGGTCTGCCCTGCTTTGCATAAAGATGGTTGCGTGTAGTGGCAGTGTAGATGTTAGCTATTCCGGCAGAAGCTACGGTGGGATAATACACCAGTTGGAAATAAGCATCTTGCCAGTCGGCAGGGATACGTTTTTTGAGTACTTCGGCTTTCGCTTCCACTTCTTTCCAAAGCTTTTCCACACGGTCGGTTTCGCGATGGTTCACCACGCTGAAAATGCCGGCTACTTGCACTTCTGCTTTTCGCCACAGGTTGTATTTCGGATATTTTGAAACAATGTCTGCTATTTCTTCAGCGTATTCGTCACCAAAATTCTGCGCTGCCCATTCCCGGGTGTAGTCGTCTGTCTTGTCGGCTGGGATGTTATGGGGATTCCATGCATAGCGTAAGATGAAATCAATGGGAAGCTCTTTGGGCTTCAGGTCACCCACATTGATGACCCAAAGGTCATCGATGCCGGTTTCGTAAGCAAGGTGGAACTGTTCTCGTAATTTAGGTATGGGGCTTGTGTTCACCCAACGGTCGTTCCACGGTCCGCCGTTCATGTCAATGTGATAATACAATCCCATTCCACCTTTGCGGTTCTTTTCTTTTAGCGGTCCGGTGCGCCGAAGGTACCCCCAGTTGTTGTCGCAGAAAAGCAGGAGCACATCATCGGGCACGTTAAAGCCTTTGTCGTAATATCGTTGCACTTCGGTGAAGATAGCCCATGCATTGAAATATACTCCGCAGCCAGGAACCGTCTGTGTCAGTGTGAAGACGGGCAGTGCTCCGGATGCGGCAGGACCTTTGCGCGATTATTTGGAGATAGCAGTAGAGGATACAGGTAAAGGCTTGAATGAAAGAGAACTGAAGAAGATATTCGAACGCTTTTATCAAAGCGAATCCGGCCGTGTATCTGCCCGGCAAGGGTTCGGCATTGGTAAAGCTTCATTATGGTGTCATTTTTGCAGAAAACAGGAAAGATGTGCAGGGAAGCAGGTTTGTGGTGCGTTTACCTTTGGGAAACAAGCATCTGAAAAAAGAAGAAATGGCAGATGGGAAGCCGGAAGAACATCTTTCCTTACATGGACGTGTGGAGGAACCTGCCTATTTCCCCGTCCAGGAGAAAGGAAAGCGGAATCCGACACATTACCGTGTGCTTGTGATAGACGATGATGAGGCTTTGCGGAATTTCTTGCAGGAAAGCCTGTCGGTTCATTACCGGGTAGATGTGGCTGCCGACGGCATGGAAAGATGGCAGAAAGCACTTGCCACGTTGCCCGATGTGGTCGTGTCGGATGTGATGATGCCGGAAATGGACGGATTTCAGTTGCTGAAGGAACTGAAGAAGAATCCCAACACCAACCACATTCCGGTTGTGCTGTTGACTTCGAAAACCGAATTGGCCAGTCGTATGGAAGGTCTGGAACAAGGAGCGGACGGATATCTGAACAAACCGTTCAGTCAGGATGAACTGGATGTGCTCATTGCCAACCTGATAAGCAATCGTCTTCGCCTGAAAGGGAAATATTCCGGTAGCCAGGAGCAGGAAGGGAAGGTGAAACCGCTCAAGGTGAAAAATACGGACGAGATATTGATGGAACGTGTAATGACAGTCATTGACCAGAATTTGGGTAATCCCATGCTGAGTGTGGAATTGTTGGCAAAGGAAGTCGGTATGAGCCGTACCCAATTGCACCGCCGGATGAAAGACATAACTGGTCTTGCGGTAAGCGATTTTATCCGTAATATCCGTTTGCGTCAGGCTGCACGGCTTTTGAAGGAAAAGCGGCTTATGATTACGCAAGTGGCTTATGCTGTAGGATTTTCCAGTCAGACCCATTTCTCGACGATGTTCAGAAGACAATATGGGATGACTCCGACGGAGTACGCAGAAACAGGAGAAAAAGCATCCGAAGACACGGAGGTTACCGGAACTGGTACGAAACATCCGGATGAAGCCTGAACATACTCATGCTGATGGAACACCGATGACGCAGAAAGGCCCGCGCCGGCACAAATTATATCAGAAGCTGTTTTGAATTTCTCCAAAAAGTTTTTCTTGGCTTGATGTATCTGTTTTCGTGTGTGCTTTGGGCGATTTTTTGGTCCTTTTCGCTCCTGTTCTTCGTCAGAT
>NZ_NFJA01000128.1:0-7292 GCF_002159615.1 Bacteroides sp. An279 | reverse complement strand
CGCTCCTGTTCTTCGTCAGATAGCCCGCTATCTTCCTCATCACAGAAGCGAAAATGCCTCAAAAACTCATCCCAAATCATCGCACGATAAATTCAAAACAGCTTCTAAGTAAATGAAAGAAAACTTCGAATACTGCATGTCATGTCCTGTTTTTTTACGTTCAGAAGCCCAACCGTTTGAATTCGTTTTCGAAGTTAGGCGTGAAGATGCCTGTGCCTAATGCTTTCCGGATGTCCTCTAAAGTCCAGAAGCGTCCGCCGTCCAGTTCGTCGCTGGGGGTGATAGTGCCGTCGTAGGTAGTGCGGTGACTGAACACCAGTTCTTTTTCACGGTCGGATTCGAAGACGTAATGCGTGAGGAGTTGGGGCGTGAAGCCGGTAATGCCTAATTCTTCGCGTGCTTCCCGTATCAGAGCCATTTCCACACTCTCGCCCAGGTCGATGTGTCCTCCTACCGATGTGTCCCA
Source organism: Bacteroides sp. An279 (assembly GCF_002159615.1). Taxonomy (NCBI): domain Bacteria; kingdom Pseudomonadati; phylum Bacteroidota; class Bacteroidia; order Bacteroidales; family Bacteroidaceae; genus Bacteroides; species Bacteroides sp. An279. The sequence continues at coordinate 6,826 of NZ_NFJA01000128.1, read as the reverse complement.
TTTGCCGGGCTGGATGTCTTTCCATGCCGGACGGCGTTGCAGGAAGAGTTCACCTCGGCTGTTGAACACGTGCAAGTGTACCACCGGATGCAGCAGTTTGCTCCCGTTGTGGCATTCGCCCCGCGTGGCTGCTCCCGTTATGTTTCCCTCTTCATCTACGAGGGGGAACATTTCTTTTTCGTTGTCGCTTGTCATATCTTGATTCGTTTATCGGATGAAAAAATCACCACAGGGGACACAGAGTATCACAGAGGAAAATTTAAAGACTCTGTGTGCCTCTGTGGCCTCTGTGGTGAAATATTGCTTGTTTTATCGTCACAAAAATAAGCATTTCATCGGATTTATCCGGCATTGCCTGCCGATTTATTCGGGAGAAACCGTCCGCAGCACGTAGCCTTTTTTCTTGATGGACTCGATGCGTATGCCCGAATCGTCTTTCAGGTAGTGGCGCAGGTAGGAAATCTGCACGTTCAGCGCAAGCGAGTTGGCGTATGAGTCGTTTCCCCATACGTGGGTCAGGATGTCTTCGCGGTAGACGGTCTGGTTGATGTTTTGGAACAGCAGGGTCAGTATTTCCGCCTGACGCGAGGTGACGGTGTGCGCCGTGCCGCATACGGTCAGCTCGTTGGTTTCGGGCGAGAAGAGGGTATGGCTAGCTTGGTAGTGCGGGTTGTCTTCGCCGGTACTGTCCGCGAAACGTTCTTCTATCTTTGCCAATAGTTCTTCGGGATAGAAGGGCTTGGGGATGTAGTCGTTCCCTTTCAGGCTGAATCCTTTCAGGCGGTCGGAGATTTCGGTGCGGTCGGACAGGAAGAACAGCAGCACTTTCTTGTCCCAGCTGCGGATTTGCCGTGTCACCTCGAATCCGTTTATCTCCGGCATATTGATGTCCAGCAATACCAGGTCGGGGCGGCAGAGGCGGAACTGCTCCAACGCCTGCTTCCCGTCGGGCACGTGTACGACTTCGTAGCCTGCTTTTTCGAGGAAGCGTTTCAAGAACAACGAATATGTGGCGTCGTCGTCGGCAAACAGGATTTTTAAGGGTGAATCGTTCATTGCGGTATAGATATATAAAAGGTGGTACCTCGGTTTGGTTCGCTCTCTACGCGGATGTGTCCGCAGTGGGCTTCCACCAAGCTTTTTACGTAGCTCAGCCCCAGTCCCAGTCCCGGAATGTTCTCGCGGCGCACTGCCGGGCTGCGGTAGAATTTCTCGAAGATGTGTTTCAGCTCGTCGGCTGGGATGCCCCTGCCGTTGTCGCTCACCTTGATGTCTGTCCGGTTGCCCGTCTGGCGGAGGGTAATTGTAATGACGGCTTCGCCCCGCGCATACTTCACGGCGTTTTCCAGCAGGTTGCTGAAGATGTTGCTGATGTGCATCCGGTCGGCTTTCACGAGGATGTCTTGCGGCTCGGAGTCGATGCGGACGCTCACGCCCTGCCTTTCGGTCTTTTCTATCAGTGGGCGGAGGAGGGCGTTCAGGTTGAACACGGTGCGGTTGAGCGGGATTTCCTTGAAGTCGCCGTAGGTCATGTCGCGCAGCTTCGAGAAGTAGGCGGAGAGGTTGTCCAGCTCTGCTTGTGCATCGGCAACCGCTTCCCGGCGCAATGTTTCATCGTGGCTCATCTCTTTGTCCTTGAGCACCGACATCAGGATTTTCAGCGACTGTACGGGGCGTTTCAGTTCGTGAATCATCGCGTGCAGGAAGTCGTTGCGCAGGCGGTTCAGCTTCCGTTCGCCGTGAATGGTGCGTGCCTGGTAGATGAGGCAGAGTATCAGGAGGACTGCCCATACGGCAGATGCCGCCAGCATCCAGTATATCTCTTTCAGCAGCGTGCCGGTCTTGAGGCTGCCTCCGATGAAGACGCTTTCTCGGTTCAGGGGGTTGATGCCGAACTGCAGTCGGTACGTGGGGCGGAAGAAACTGCCTGCCGACACGGTCTCGATGTCCGCCAACAGCTGCCGTCCGGCAGAGGCGGTGACCGTGAGTGCCGGTTCGTCCAGCCGTTCGCGCAAGAAGGCTTCCAGTGCCTGAGGGGAGGCAAGCCCGCGTTCGCTTGCCACGTAGCGTGTCGCCAAGGTACTCCAGTTGTTGTAGGAGACGGAAGCAGGCAGGTAGAACGTGTCGGTCTGCAGCGTCAGGCGTGTGTTCCACCGCACGATGCCGTTTTCAACGTACGAGCCGGGCACCGAAGTGTAGGTGTCCAGCAGCTCATGGGTTTCGGCGGTAAAGAGGTAGACCACGAAGCCTTTGTCGGACGGAATCTGCATCTGTTGCCGGAAGAAGTCGCCGCAGCATTGTCCTACCAGCCGTTTCTGTTCGTCGACCGCCTGCTCCAGCGCGTGCCGGCACTGCAGGCGGAAGCCGATTGCCTGCGCTATCAGAATGGACAGCGAGGCGACTATGGTGACGAGGTTTATCCAAGGGACTGATTTCTTCATAAGCGTATGTTTGATTGTGCACGACAAAGATAGCGGAAAAACCCGGAACTGTGGCGCGGAGTAATAAAATAGTAATATAGGCGTAACCCACGGGTAAGGATTATTTTTCGCCGCCGGGAAGTTTTGCTGTTACTTTGCAGCGAGTTCCAGCCGGATAAGCATTGTCGGAGGCTCGGACGATGCCAATCCTGTAGGATAAGTGTTGCCGACTGCGGACGGAATGATAAATCTTAACGAAAACAAAAATATACGATGATGAAAAGAATGATTTTTACAGCGATGTTGCTGCACTGTGTCTGTGCAGGCATCGGGGCGGACAGCCTGACGGGAAAAGTGACGGATGAGGCGCATCGGGGAGTGGCGTACGCCAATGTGGTGCTGCTCGCGCTGCCCGATTCGGTTTTTGTGGCTGGCACGGTGAGCGATGCCGACGGATGTTTCATGCTGGAGGCTTCGGCTCTGGGCGAAGGCTTGCTGCGGTTCTCGTGCTTGGGCTACCACTCGTGCACGGTTCCGGCAAGCGGCTTTACGGGTGAAGTGACGCTGCGCGAAGAGAGCGTTCGGCTGCAGGGCGTGGAGGTGGTGGCGGAACGTCCCGTTCATCAGCAGAAAGACGGTGCGCTGCTGACCCGCGTGGAGGGCACGACGTTGAGCCAATATCGCCGCATCAATGATATGCTGGCGGTGTTGCCGGGGATGACGTTCACCGTGTCGGGCGGGGTGGAAGTGTTCGGCTTGGGCACTCCGGTGATTTACATCAACAACCGCAAGGCGCGTGCCGATGAGCTGCAGCAGCTCACGCCGCAAGACATCCGTTCGGTGGAGCTGATTACCAATCCGGGCGCACGCTACGACGCCGAGGGGAAAGCGGTGCTGAAGGTCTATACCTTGCGCCGTGACGACGGGCATGCCTTGCTGGCGGAGCACGTGTCGGAGCAGGGCAGGCGGTATTCCGACTACGAGACGCTGCGCTACGACTACTGGAACCGGAAGCTCCACGTGTCGGCGTATTACCAGTATGCCGATTACCGTTCGGTGGTGAACCAGCCGCAATCGCACGAGCTGGCGTTGGGCGACAGCCTGTATCTGTACCGGAATCCCGACCAGGGCGACCGCCGCGACACGAAGCAACATACGTGGTACGCTAATGCAGATTATGAGCTTACCGCCCGTCACGTGATAGGGGCGAAGGTGGAAGGCACACATACACGTGACTATACGTTCCGTACCGGGAGCCTGGCATACGGGTGGAGCCATGCACCCTTGGCGGAAAAAGACATCGACAACGATTACCTGAACCGCACCGACGTGTATCACGCCAACCTGTTCCATAACGCCGACTGGAGCGACCGGCTTTCGTCCGCCCTCAACCTCGACTTTGTGTACAACCGGAACCGCTATCGGCAGGCGACGGCGGAAACAAGTTCGGGCGAACGGCTGGAAACAGAAAGCCATGGGAAGGGGAATCTGTCGATTGCCTCGGGCCAGTTGGCGTTCGATTACCGCCCTGCCTCCGGTGTGCAGGTGGGCTTTGGAAGCGACGTGAGCCGGGTGCATACGCACAACGAACTGCAGAGCACGGCAGACAATGTGGCGGCTTCGCTTTACGATGAAGACGAAGTGCGTGCGGCGGCGTTTGCAGACGTGTCGGCAGAGGCGGGCGACTTTTCTTTCCGGGCAGGCGTGCGTTACGAATATATGCAGATGAAGTTCCGCGACCGGCTGGACGCTTCGGGCAACCTGACCCACCGCTTTCACAACGTCTATCCTTCGGCAAGCGTCAGCTACAAGCGTAACGGCTGGAGCCAGACGCTGTCTTTCTCGTCGCGCACCACGCGCCCTTCGTTCCGCCAGCTGAGCAACGCCGTCTATTACAGCAACGAGTTTATGTACCAGCGGGGCAATCCGCTGCTGCTGCCTGCCACGGCGTACAAACTGGAGTGGAGCATCAGCCACAAACTCTTTTATTTCAGCGCGAGCTATACGTACGAGAAGAACCACCTGTCCACCTGCCATGAGGAAGAAGCGGGAAACCGCATCATCAGCACCTTTTGCAATTACCGCCGCATTCAGTACCTGAAGGCGACGCTGAACATTCAGAAGACGTTCGGCATCTGGCATCCTTCCCTTACGTTGGGCATCAGCCAGCCCTTTTTCGAAGTGATGTACCGGGGCGAGCCGCTTGCGTATAATTCGCCCAACTGTACCGCCGCGCTCAACCAGCAGTTCACGTTCCGGAAAGACTACCTGCTGAGCGTGTATTACGCCTTCTATTCCGGCGGCGATTTGGGGAGCGTGTCCATTCGTCCTTACCAAATGCTGAATCTGGAATTGCAGAAAGATTTCTTCGAGAAACGTTTCAGTGTCAGCCTGAAGGCTTACGACCTGCTGCGCACCATGAAATTCCGCGAAGAGCAGCGTGAGGGAAACCTCCGTTTCACCCAGACCGAAGACTACCAGCTATGGAATTTCTCCGTCAGCCTGGTCTTCCGTTTCAATCAGTTGAAGAACAGGTACCGCGGCAAGAACTCTTCGGCAAGCGATATGGAGCGGATGTGACGAAAGGTATTAGGTGACAAGGTACTAGGTACTAGGTTCTGAATAGCTTGGTTTACATCAGCAGGACTATTTGAAACCTAGTCGCCTAGTCCCTGGTTACCTAGTTACCTGATTTCAGTTTTGCCGTGAATGCCTTGGCTTTTTCCAGTGTGGCAGCTTCCTCTTCGGGAGAGGCATAGGCATGCTTGTATCCTTTTATCACGTTCCATTCACCGCGGGTGAAGTCGGGGAAAGCTACCGGTGCGCAGCCATTGTCCATCGACAGTTCGCCCAGTTCGGCAAGGCAGCACCATTCGGCAAGGTCGTACACGTCCATGTCCAGCGGCAATCCGTTCTGCAGGCAATATACTAAACGGCTGTCCATAATGAAGTCCATACCTCCATGTCCGCCTACTTCTTTTGCCATCTCGCCATATTTCTTCAGGATCGGGTGCTGGTATTTGGCTACCAAGGCTTCTTGCTCAGCTTTCGGAAGGAAGCCGTGTGCGCTGAGGTCGTCCACTTTCGGCTGTACGCCCGAAGCCGAAAGCTGTTCGCTGTCGAGCGCATAGCCTTCTACCGGATATTTGTTGGCGAATCCTTTCGTGCCGGTCAGCTGGTACAGGCGGCTGTAAGGCTGGGGTGTCATTACGTCGTGCTGGATTTCAATCACCTTGCCGTTTGCTGTGCGGATAAGGGTGGTGGTATGGTCGCCGTTGCGGAAATTCGTGCAGGCGGAATCGGTGCGTGCTTCTACCAGTGCCTTGCCTACTACCGACTTGGTGTCCATCGCTACCAGCGTCTCCATGCGGTCGCCCCGGTGGATGTTCAAGGCTTGTGCCACGGGACCTAAGCCATGAGTAGCATATACGTCACCGCGGTGTCGCATGTTGTAGTCCAGCCGCCAGCCCAGCTTGTCGTCCTCGCCGTTCTTCCAGTAGTGGTCCCAAAACTCGTTCAAGTTGTGGATGTAAGCTCCTTGTGCACGGATAATTTCGCCGAACACGCCTTGTTGCGCCATGTTCAACGTGTTCATCTCGAACCAGTCGTAGCAGCAGTTCTCCAGAATCATGCAGTGCTTGCGGTTCTTTTCGCTCAGGTCAATCAGTTCCCAGCATTCTTTCAGGTTCATAGCCGAAGGTACTTCGATAGCTACGTTCTTGCCGTTCTCCAGTGCGCATTTGGCGATGGGGAAGTGGTGTAGCCAGTCGGCGGCGATGTACACTAAGTCGATGTCATCGCGTTTGCACAACTCTTCGTATCCTTTCTCGCCGGAGTAGATGGCGGCTTTGGGCAGCGAAGCTTTCTGCAACAATTTCTGGCAGGCTTCGGCACGCTCCTGTTCATAGTCGCACAAGGCTACAATCTGTGTACCCGGAATGTAGGTGAAGCGTTCCACGGCTCCCGGACCTCGCATGCCTAACCCTACGAATCCTACACGTACCACTTCCATTTTGGGAAGGGCAAGCCCCAATACACTTTTCTGTCCCGCTGGGCGTTCGGGCGTTTTTACTACGATGGTTCCTTGTTTCCATTCCCACTGTGTGCCTTTATCGTTTGTCTGCACTGTCGAGTCGGGTTGTGTAGTACAAGCTCCAAGGGCTAAACACAGCCCTAAAGCCAATGTTTGGATGGTTTTCATACTTCTTTTGTTTATGGTTTTTATAATGGATGTTTTTGTTTGAAACGCAGATTTTCGCGGATTGACGCAGATTTAAATGCTTTGCAATCAGTCGATTTGAGAAGCTGTTTTGAATTTCTCCAAAAAGTTTTTCTTGGCTTGATGTATCCGTTTTCGTGTGTGCTTTGGGCGATTTTTTGGTCCTTTTCGCTCCTGTTCTTCGTCA
>NZ_NFJA01000127.1:0-7549 GCF_002159615.1 Bacteroides sp. An279 | reverse complement strand
TCCGGCTTAATTTTGCCTTGTTGTTGTCTATCTTAAAGGTTACTTCCTGTGCGCTTATATAGTCACGTGAGTTATTGAAAAACGGCTGCACTTCCTGGCCGTTCTTCATGCGCTCCAGATCCTCATGCTGGAGGTAGGTCGTTACTCCTGTGCAGCTCCCTGTATTGGCATAGGTCCCGGAACCGCCACCCTGAATTTTTATATTCATAGTCCCCTCCTTTCCTTTTCCCTCTCATAGACCTTGTTTATATCATCGAGCAGCCCGGTCTTTCCTTTTGCATCGAGGAAGGAAACTATATGTTGCATGGCTTTAAGTTGTGCTGTTTCGTTGGCTTCTATCCGCTTGAAAATGGCCTGCTGGTTCTTCCTGATAGTTGCATCAGAATCCCGTACCGCTCTTTCAGCTCTGTCAATAGCTTTTCCCTTTTCGCTGGATTGATTCATTACCTCGATGAAAAGTTCGCTGTTCTCCTTCAGGAACCGCCTGAACTTTTCTTCCGAAAGTAAGGATGAAAGGCTTATGGTTATCTGTGTGCTGGCTCCGGCCAGAGCTTCACAAGCCGGACGCACAAGATCCGTTTCCTGTTTCTTCAGGAATGCGAACACCTGATCCATGCGCTTGATAAGCTTCTGCATTTCCTGTGCCGGGCTTTCATGCTCGACCGGGTTTATACCGTACTTCTCAAAATAGTTTATGGCATGTGTAAGGAACTCCATTTTTGACACATTGTTTGCCTTGGCCAGACGGTCAAGTTTAGTAAAAGTAGTACGTTCTACTGCTACCGTTGTTTTGTTGTCTTTTTCCATGATATTATAAGGCTTATTATAATGAATTAATATACTAACTTATTGGTTTACAAGATAGTATATTTATTCATTATAACCAAATTATATTAGTATAATTTCTTAAATAGCTGATTTACAGCTAAAAACCCCGTAGGGCAAGAGGGAAAAACAGGGCTTGCCCGGTTTCCTCTTGCTGTTCTATCGAACACCCTCCCCAGCGCGAAATGAGCAAAGGGGACGGGGAGAGATAGAACCTATCCCACACACGCTAACACCCACGAAAACCGCACACCCGGTACACAACAGAATTACCCAACAAAACCGCACAACAGAACATGTCCGGAACACCACAAAAAACTCATCGGTCGGGGAGCGCCGCACGGCAAGGGGGTGTACCAACACTCCCGACGAGTGCAGCCGTTTAATTGGGTATATGATATAAGTTATTTTGATTCTGTCACAAATTCAAAAGGATTGCAGTAAGTTCCAAAACGGCACATACTGCAATCCTTCATTTGTCGTCATAATGTCCCCAGGCTGAAATGATGAACACAATTACGGTAGTCTCGTTGACCATATACCTGATACGGTTCTTCTTGTCCAGCTGCCTTGACCAGACACCCTCCAGGTATCTCAACTGTTCCGGATGTCCTGTACCCGTATATGGGTGTTCTCTGAGTTCATCAAGCAGCTTCTCCAGCTTCTTGAAAAGCTGCGGAGAGGATTTTCTCATTAACAGGACATGTTTTACCGCTTCTTTGGAAAATTCTATCTCATACATTGCCTTCACCCTCTATACGGTTAAGAAAATCATCCAGAGACTCATTCTTGGCCATTCTGAAGGTATTTCCGTTCCGGATATCTTCAATACCTCTCTGGATGGCCGCAAGTTCTTCCTTTGAAGGGAAATCACCTTCTCTGACTGCACACACCATAATAGGGGCTGCATTGCGTCTGGAGACCAGGATCGTTTCCGTCTCTGCCATTTCGAAGTATTTCTTCTGATTGGCACGAAATTCGCGTGTTGTAACAATCTGCATAGTTCTAATATATTGGTTTACACCGCAAAAATAGGGATAAAAATCAATAAAGCAAAAGTTTTGTGTACTTATTTGTGTACACGCGCGGAAAATTCGTTCCTAAAAAAACGCTGCGCTGGCTTTTGCTTTGCTTTCACAAACATTCAAAAACTCGTTTTTCACGGATTTGGAGGTCTGGAAGCCACATTCAGGCTAAAATTTTATGACTTGTTTTTAAGCATTGCTTATTATATGCTTATCAACTTTTGAAAAATCATTTATAAAATACTGAATAACAAATCGTTATAAAGAGTAAAAACGCTCGAAAAACGACTTTTTGAATGTTATAAACGACTTTTTGAATGTTTTTTTCGCCTTTAAAAACGACTTTTTGAATGTTTACGACGACATACATTTTTAAATGTCGTTTTTAATTTCTATATTTGCGAACATTCATTTTGTCGTTTTTTAAAAACAAAGGAGTATGGCTATAAAAATAACAAACAAAGATGTGATACAGAGCTATTTAATGACTGTATCTAAGTATGATTTTTCAGTGTACGAAAAACGCATTCTGTACAGGCTTGTGGAAGCAATGCAGTGTGAGATAGAAGGTAAAAAGCTTTATCCTGGACTACGTATAGAAAAGACGTTATACGATGATAGAGTTGTTTTAATGCCCATTTCTGCGTTTTTAGCCAACGATGATGACGAGAACTACACCCGTGTCAAAAAAGCGCTGTTAGACCTTAGAAATAAGTCTTTTGAGTTCGATGATGGGCAAATATGGAAGGTGATAGGTATTATCGAGAAGCCACAATTCAATTACAAAAGAGGCTGGGTAAGATTTGAAATACAACCTGAAGTATATAATGCCGTACTTAATTTTTCAAAGGGCTTCAGGAAGTATGAACTTAAAACGGCCATGGAGTTTACAAGTCAGTACTCGATGCGTTTCTATGAACTCATGAGTGGTCAAGAAAGGCCTTTGATTTACAGTATAGAGGATCTGAAAATCATGTTTGGTGTACAGGACAAATACAAACGTAACCCGGATTTCATAAAAAGAATCATAGTCCCAGCTAAAGAAGAACTGGACGCAAAAAGTCCATATTCGTTTGAATACAAAATTCTGAAAGAAGGTCGTTCTTTTCATTCACTGAAACTGTATCCCAAATACCAACCGGAACACAGGGATGAAGAACTTGAAAAGCACGAACTACAAAAACAGGTCAGTCTGGGCTGGGATCTGGACAGGCTTATCAGAAACTATCTAAAGCAAGAGCTTCTTTTCACAGACCAGGAAATAAGAAACAACATAGACCTCTTCAGGGATGCACAGAAGAAACTTGATTTAATGCTGGAGCTTTCAACCCTGAAGGGAAAATCAAGGGATAAAAAGAACCCTAAAGGGTATATAATAAACGCACTGAAGGGAAAAGTAAAAGACAAGGAAGAACTTTGATTATGTTACACAATCAAAAAACAACGATATGAAAGAAGGAGATTTGATATTGGTATCAGCTGAAGCTACAGGCTTAGGAAAGCCAATGGAAGCCATTATAGACAAGATTGAGACATTCATGGGACAAACCCTTGTAACGGTCACTTACACGCAACCAAACGCCTTATCCGGCTTTGGAGGGTGCTTTGTGGATTCTCATATCACTTTAAGCGAAGAAAAGGCCAAGTAACCTGAATATATTTCAGGAATATTCAGTATATTTACAGCATATTTAATTAAAAAGAAGCATAAAACCAGCATATCAAGCATATTATAAGCATATTTATATCAATCGGTTAAGGTATGACAGATAAAGTAACCATACAACCCAAAAGCAAGCCGGAAAAGACTACAATCTCAATAAGCGGAGAAACATCTGAACGGCTGGAGATATACTGCCGGGCAAACGGCATATTACGGAAAGAGTTCGTTTCTCTCGCCCTGGAATACTTTGAACGCACAGGTTTCGACCTGAAGAGTAACGCACTTGATTACTCCCCATTGGAAAAGATCATCGGAGAATTGAATGAAGTTAAAGCGACCATGCAGACAAGCAATGAGGGAACAGAAGCTATTCGCCAACTACTACAGGCGGTCCGGGAACAGACAGCAAAACAGCTTCCGGCTCCAGAGCTTATCGCAAAGGCAGCAGAAGAAAAGGTACGTGCTGAAATGAAGTCTGAAGAACAGGCTAAAGAGCTCCAGGTTCTTCAGGAAGAAAACAACCGATTGCGTAACGAAATCAAAGTTCTTCAGGAATATAAGGAAAAAGCACACCGGGAACTGTGCCGGGTGCGTGACGAACAGAAAACATTCGGGAAAATAAAAGTTAATACAGAACTATAAACTATTTAATCAAAGTAATATGAAAACAAAGGATTTTTTCGGAATACTAATATTATTCCTTAGTGTACTTAGCCTTACAAGTTGCAACAAAGACGAAGAGGGGTTTTCTAAAGAAGAAATACAACAGATGCTATTCGACATAAAAGGAACCTATCATGGCACTGTACAAGTAGCCTATTATCAAGGTTCAAATATAACAGAACAGCAAAATGCAGTAGTTGTTTCGCGTGATTCACTCAAATTCAATATGTCATTACTGCCCCTATCGGATCTGATTCCAGACGAAACAATTGCAGAACGTTTGCGGGAGATAGGTGAAGTGCCTGTTATGGCCGGATATGAATTTTTACAATGGGATTCTGGTTGCATTCACTTTGTATTGTATCCAAAAGATGTCACTATATTAGGTGGATATGGAGCGCCTCCTTCCATTCGTCTTGTATTTTCCATGAACTATGGCGGTGATGCAGTGACTTATATGAACTCTATGAATTTCAATATGTCACCTTTGGAGTTATGGGTAGACGGAAAGAAATATGATGACTTCCCTCGCCTTGTTTATCATTTCGAAGGGGAATATGAATAATAAAAAGTCATGTTAATACAGAATTACAAATTTCAAATACAATGAATCCAATATTATACATAAATTGGGATATAGACCCTGTAATATTTAGCCTTGGCCCAGTTAAGATTCAATATTATGGTTTGATTTTTGTTACTGGGCTTGCCTTGTGTTACTACATAATTGGCCATATATACAAGAAGGAAAAGATTTATACTCCTGATGCAATGGAGAAGCTTTTTATATACGCAGTTATTGGTATTTTCGGAGGGGCAAGACTCGGGCACTGCCTGTTTTATGATTTTGAATATTTTTCTTCTCATATAATTGAAATATTCATACCATTTAGAGAAAATGTTAATGGTGTTTACGAGTTTATAGGATACAAAGGCTTGGCTAGCCACGGAGGTGCAATAGGTTTGTTCATTGCCATGTTATTATATTCACGGAAAGTTCATATCCCATTCCCGAAGATAATAGACATCATAGCTATCTTGGCCCCATTAGGCGGAGCTTTTATAAGAATCTCTAATTTAATGAACTCTGAAATTATTGGACGTCCGACAGATTTGCCGTGGGCCTTTATTTTCAGGTACGTTGATGATTTACCCAGACATCCATCACAACTTTATGAGTCAATAAGTTATTTTATTATTTTCCTGATTATTTATTCTTTATACAAATATAAAAGACAGTTGTTTAAAGTCGGAAGTTATTTCTATTTTGGCTTTAGTATTTTTGCAATTTTTCTCATGCGATTCCTTTTAGAATACACAAAGGAAAATCAAAAAGGTTTCGAAGATTCGATGTTTTTCAATATGGGACAAGTTTTGAGTATCCCTTTTATTGTATTAGGTCTATACCTAATTTTGCGTAGTTATATACAGTCATCAAAAGAGACAACTATAACAAATAAGGCAACCGATAAACAGCGCAGAAAATAAGGTTCTTCCGAAATTTGGAGTGATAAGTTCTGTATAAAAAAGAAGAAAACCGCTGAACATATTAAAGACTTAACGGAATACTACAAAAACAAATATCCTGAAGCTGATGTAAAAACGGTAGTGGTTTCTTATATTTTTGGTATTAAATATAACCTCTGACTTCTTCAACTTTATAAAAAACAGCCAAGATTGTCTTGGCTGTTTTCTTATCAATCAACGGAAAAGCCTTTGAACTTAATATCTGAAGGGATATCTGGTTTATGCTGTTCTTCCGGTTCATCAGGCTTCAGTGCGTAAAGTATAGACTTTATATCCTCCCTTACCTTCAGAGTGTATTCCTGTATGCTTTCAGCATGGCTCAGCTTCTCCAGCTGTACCGGGATTGGCCGTTCTGCCTGTCTGAACTTCTTTCGGAAAAACGGCACATTGCTTTCCACCGCTATACCGTAAAACTCCCCAGGCTCCAGAGAAAGGAAGCTGGAAGGTTTGGCTGCGTCCCTTTCCTGTACTGATTCGCTGGTTCCTGAAGTCCGGTGAAAGCCTGTTCTCGATTGTGATGCGGTTGTATAGACTTTATCTTCCTTCCCAAATTGGCGAGAAAGTCTTTCTGCCGTTATGCTCGAAGATACCCTACCATAAAAGTGGGTATTACAGGACGCAAACAGCACATCGGCCTTTTCCTTGCCGTAACCGTCAGAAAGCTGTGCAAAATCCTGGCACATCAGAACTGTAGATATTTTATTGCTTCGTCCCGTGTTCGGCAATATGTCAAGACCAGGTATATATACAGTCGGAGCTTCGTCGATCATTACAAAAGAAGGAACTTTACCGGGTTGGTTCATCAGCTTTGTGGCCACTGTTATAATAAGACTGCATAACGGTGCAAAGGTCTGTACAAGGGTAGGATATGTCCCTACGGTTACAATAGCTGGAGAAGAAGGATTGTTCAGATCCAGAGAAAAATCGTTTCCACCAAAAATATACATCAGTTCCGGAGTGTTTATCTGTGCTATTGCAGACTGCAAAGTTCCAACAACTCCGCTGACTTGTCCGTCTGCTCCCCTCTCCATTGCACTGAAAATACTCATTGTCATTTGTGCAGTTTGCGGATTCTTCTGCAAAAGCCGGAGAAGATCCTCGTCCTTACTCGATACCAAAGCGCACACATGAGGTATATCACACATAGCCGGGTGTTCTTCTTTCAGGTACCAGATACAGGCTGTTAGAAGGTCTGTTGCCGACCTGTTCCAGAAATCAGGCTTCTTTATACTCTCTTTTATCAGGTTGGCCACAATAGCCTGTGCAAACTCTCTGGCATAGCTTGTATTCAACAAATAGTCTGGCTGTATAGGATTTACTCTCGGTGACTGTTCCGGGTTATTCAAGTCTATATAATGGTGCTTTATCTCGTTCCCGTTTGCACTGATAAAAGACTGTACATCTTTCCCCAAAGTAGGGAACTTAAAATCATATACAAGACCGGAAAAACCGTTTCTGATAAACTCCGATAATAACGGAACAGCTATACTTTCAGACTTTCCAGATCCGGCAGCACCCAAAACAAAAATACCCCTGAAAGGGTTTCCGATAACAATCGGCTGTCCTGAAGATGTATATAACCGTATAGCTTCTTCAGGTATTACTTCAGCTGGTTTCTCCTTCGGTTTAGGTTTCTTGAAATACTTATAGCCATACCAGGCAATACCACCGAAAACAGCCCACTGAAGTACAAAGACTATAATACGGCCAATAATATCAATGACAAAGGAAAGGATATATCCGGCTATGGCCAGAAATATACTACCTACAATAAACAGAATTAAGATTCTGATAATACCTGTCATTATGTCCTTTCTTTGTTCCATACGCTTTTGATTTTGTTACA